>JAQSXP010000414.1 GCA_029256605.1 Devosia sp.
ACGAGGATTTCCAGATCGGCCAGTGGGGGCAGGACGAGGAAGCCGCCTATCGCCGAGCCCGCCGCCGCATCGAGTTCGATGCCGCCGTCGGGGTGCTGGGCCATCTGCGCCCCTAACGGCGCCGGCTGGTCAGCCACTCCGCCACTTCAGGCGCAATCTCGCGCAGAGGATCGAGCACGAAGTCGCGTTCATTGGCATAGCGATGCGGCAAGGTCAGCCTCGCCGTATCCATCTCCAGCCGCTCATAGGCGACGATATCGATATCGATCAGCCGCGGCCCCCAATGCTCGAGCCGTTCCCGCCCCATTATCGCTTCGATCGACTGCAACGCGTCGAGCAAGGGCAGGGGCTCCAGCGCGGTGTTGATCTCTAGCGCGAGATTGAGAAAATCCGGCTGGTCCGTCTTGCCCCAGGGCTTGGTCGTGATCATGCCCGATTGCGCCACCACGGTGACCCCGTCCGCTTCACCAATCCGCCGCACGGCCTCCGCCAGATTGGCGGGTGCATCGCCCAGATTGGCGCCTAGGCTGAGCCAAGCCCGTACCATCAGGCGACCGGCCGCTGGCGGTGCAGCTCGATGGCCGCTTCCCCCCGCACCATGGCGATCGGCGCCTCGGGCTTGCGGATCCGCACCACGATCCACTGCACATCGGCAAAGGCTGCGAACACGCCATCAACGATGTTCTGCCCCAGCGCCTCGATCAGATCGAACCGTTTGCCTTCAAAGGCCGCTTTAACCACGTCATAGATTTCGGCATAGGAGACCGTCGAGCCGATCTGGTCGGTATAGCCGGGCTCCGACAGGTCCACCCCGCATTCAAGGTCCACAAAGAAGCGCTGGCCCAGCGTTTGTTCTTCGCTGAGCAACCCGTGGAAGCCATAAAAGCCAAGATCACGCAGGATGATGCGGTCGCCGGTGAATGGTTGGCTCATCTCAACTGGTTCCTTCTGCCGGCGGGCCATATAGCGCCGCTTCCGCCACGCGCAGCGCGTCGCGATGGGCGCGCACATCGTGCACCCGGAAGATATGGCCACCGTGGCTATAGGCCAAGACATTGCTCGCGATCGTACCCGCGAGCCGCTCCTCGGGCTCGTTGCCCAACACTTTGCCAATCATCGACTTGCGCGATGTCCCCACCAGCATGGGCAACTGCACACCGTCCGCGGCGGAACACGCCTTCTCTAGCCGCGTCAGCATGGCGTAGTTTTCGGCCAGGCTCTTGCCAAAGCCGAAGCCCGGATCGGCGATCAGCTGCTCACGGCGGATCCCTGCCGCATCGGCCACCGCGAGTGTTCGCGCCCAATAGCGCTGCATGGCAGCCAGCAAATCGTCGTCGCGGTCACGCGACTTGTCCCAGTGCATGGCAATCACCGGCACCCCGTGCAGCGCCGCCACACCAGCCATGTCTGGATCGCCTTGCAGGCCATGAACGTCATTGATCATCGCGGCACCCGCCTGGATCGCCTGGTCGGCAACCAGCGGCTTATAGGTGTCGACCGCCCACATCGATGATATCTGCACCCTCAGCCACCATCGCGCGGGCATGGTCTACAGCCGCTTCCACCAGATTGTGTTGCCCACCATCGGAAAACGAATCAGGCGTCACATTGAGGATGCCCATGATCTTGGCGGTGGGCCCAAGGAGGAGCGGTGGTTGGCCGGGCAGGTCTATCGAGTGGGATGTGTGCATGAAGGGCGCGGTCTCCGGTAGCGCAACTTACCGGTGAGCATCGGCCCGCTCAAGCACGCTAGCTCGTTAGAACGGCCACACCAGCATCAGCATCGGCACCCCGACCAGAATCACCAGCAGGGATAGCGGTAGCCCCAATCTCGCATAGTCGCTGAACTTGTACCCGCCCGGCACCATCACCAGCGTGTTGCACTGGTGTCCGATCGGCGTGAGGAAATCGCAGCCGGCCCCGATGGCCACGGCGAGCAGAAACGCCTCGGGCGCATAGCCGAGATCGGTCGCAAAAGTCGCCGCAATCGGCGCCATCACAAGAACGGTCGCCGCATTGTTGAGGAAGGGGGTCACGGCCATGGCCGCAACCATGATCAGGACGAGAGCGCCCCAGCCCGGCAAGGTGCTGGCGGTGGCGGAAAGCCAGCCAGCGATGATCTCGGTGCCGCCGGTCGAGCGCAGCGAATCGCTGACGGGGATGAGGCAAGCGAGCATGATCAGGATCGGCGCATCGATCCGATTATAAACCTCCCGCAGCGGCAGTGCGCGCGTCAGCACCATAGCGGCCGCCGCAGCAAAGAACGCCGGTGCTACTGGCACCACTCCAAAGGCAGTCGCTGCCATCGCCACCAGCAAAATGGCCAGCGGCACGAGTCCGTTGCGAACGCTGCCAATGCGCAGGCCACGCTCTACTCAGGTAGCTTGTTGAGATCGCCCTGCAGCAGCAGCACGTCGCCATTGCGGAACCGGATTTGTCCCAGCCGCTCGGTCAGGCGCTCGTTGCGCCGGCTCACCGCCAGAAGGTTGAGCCCGGTGCGATCGAACAACGTCAGTTCCTGCGCAGTGGCGCCGATCAGGTCAGAGCGCTCACCCACGATCGCTTCGATCGTGCCGGTTTCCTGGGAGGCATTGGCAATAGCGTCGCGCCGCTCGGAAAAAGAAAGCCCCGCCTGCGCCACCATCTTGTCGAGCGCGTCGGGTTCACCCTCGATCAGTAGCGTGTCGCCGGCCTTGAGCTTGGTGTCCGGAAAGGGCGTACGGCGCTGTCCGGAAGCACTGAGAATGCGCGTCACCATCGCCCGCCCGTCCGCAAGCCCCTGCAATTCGCCGATCTGCAGCCCTACCGCGCCGGTATCCTCGAGCACATGGGCTTCGGTCGTATAGTTCTTGATGTCGACTGCGGTTTCCATGCCGCCATCTGCGGGGCGGCGTTCGGGGAGCAAGCGGTAGCACAGCACGAGAAAGGCAACCCCGACCAGGGAAAGCGCCGCGCCCACAGGGGTGAAGTCGAACATGGTGAAGGGCGTGCCGACCAACTCCTCGCGCACCCGCGACACAATGATATTGGGCGAGGTGCCGATCTGGGTCATCAACCCGCCGAGGAGCGAGCCAAACGACATCGGCATCAGAAACAGCGATGGCGACACCCCCGAGCGGCGGGCCATCTGGAAGGCGATGGGCATCATGATCGCCAGCGCGCCGATATTCTTGACGAATGCGGAAAGCACCGTGACCACCACCACCAGCAGCAGCAATTGCGCGCGTGGCGCGGTCAAGCCCGGTGCCAGGCGTCGCACCGCCACTTCCATGACGCCGGAGCGGGCGATGGCGGCGCTGACGATCAGGGCACTGGCCACGATGATCACGATGTCGTCCGAAAAGCCGCTAAAGGCATCCTCAGGCGCTACGATACCGACGGCCATGGCCGCAAGGAGTGCACCAACGGCGACAACGTCGTATCGCCACCTCCCCCAGATAAAGGCGACCATCATGGCGCCAATAACAAGGAAGGCTAACATCTGCGGTGTGGTCATAACGGCTCCGGATTTCGCCATGAGCAACGCCCATGGCTGGCGTTGTATGCCAGAGCCGGAAAATAAAAGCCGCACCTGCGGAGTGGAACCTTTATGCGGTCGCTATCCACGGCCCGCGTTACGGCCGAGCACCGATTTGAGGATCAACGTTACGACCGCCATCAGGGCCAGGGTCGATGCGGCAGCAAAGGCGCCGGTGACGTTGAAGTCGTTGAACAGCTGAGAGATCTGCAGTGGCAGCGTGTTGGTCTGCCCGCGAATGGAGCCGGCAACCACCGATACCGCACCAAACTCCCCCATTACGCGTGCATTGCACAGCACTGCCCCGTAGAGCAGGGCCCACCGAATATTGGGCAGGGTGACATACCAGAACATCTGCCAGCCATTGGCGCCGAGCGACAGGGATGCCTCCTCGTCCTCGCTTCCCTGCTGCTGCATCAAGGGGATGAGCTCGCGCGCGACGAAGGGCGCAGTAACGAACAGGCTCACGAGGAAAATGGCGAACACCGTGAACATCAGCTGGATGCCCACGCTTTGCAGCGCCGGCCCAAGCAGCCCCTGGCCGCCATAGAGGAAGAGATAAGTCACGCCAGCAACAATGGGGCTGATCGAAAATGGCAGCTCGATCAGCGTCACCAGCAGCTGCCGCCCGGGAAAGCGGAACCGGGTCACCAACCAGGCCGCGCAGACCCCGAACACCATGTTGATCGGCACCACGACGAGCGCGGTCAGCACCGTCAGCCAGATGGCGTG
>JAQSXP010000415.1 GCA_029256605.1 Devosia sp.
AAATTCGGCTATGGCCTCATCAGCGAGATCGAGGGCAACAAGCTGACCATCGAATTCGAAAAAGCGGGCCGCAAGAAAGTGCTCGATAGCTTCATCAAAAAGGGCTGACCGTCATGATCGTTTCCACCACCCCCACGCTCGAAGGCCGCCCGATCCGCGAATATCGCGGCATTGTCACGGGCGAAGTGATCGTGGGTGCCAATGTGTTCAAGGACCTTTTTGCCGGCATCCGCGACTTTGTCGGCGGCCGCTCGGGCGCTTATGAATCCACCCTGCGCCAGGCCCGCGAACAGGCCTTCGAGGAACTGCGCGACGAAGCCCGCCGCCTCGGCGCCGATGCCGTGGTGGGCGTTGATATCGACTATGAAGTTGTGGGCGACAGCGGCTCGATGCTGATGGTCTCGGTCTCGGGCACCGCGGTCAAGCTCTAGCCCTAGTCCTCGGCCGGCACGATCTGCGGCAGCAGCCCCACGCCCCCGAGCGGCTCGGTTTCGAACCGCTCGCCAAACCCGGCAATGATCGGCCGGGCCCGGGCAATCATCTGTTGCACGCGTGGCAGCTGCAGCGAAGCGGCGTGGCTATCCTTGTTGTCCCACACCTCGGTGACCCAGATCCCGTCCGTGCTCGCCGGATCGATGGCGACCACATAGCTCAGGCACCCCGGCATGCGCGCATTGCCCTCCATCAGGATTTCCAGCAAGTCCACCCGCTTGCCCGGTGCCGCCAAAAGCTTTCCGATCAACCCGTACATGGTATTTTCCTCCCCAACCCCCTAGAAGGGCACCATCGCCCTGCTCTCTTTTGGAAGCCCTGCATGTCTGTCGATCAACTCTCCACCCCGCTCTCCAAGGATGACGCCTATAAGCTGGTCGATGCCGTGATGGAGCGCGACGACCTCGCGCTCACCGCCTCTGCCCATGAGAACGAAGCGACGGGCGAATGGTTCTTCGAAGCCGTCTGCGATTCCCCGCCCGATCTCGAAGCCTTCTCCGCCCTCGCCCAGCAAACCCTCGGCGGCGCCGTGCAATGGAGCGTCACCACGCTCGATCCCGAAGTGAACTGGGTGGCCAAATCCCTCGAAGGCCTACCCCCCGTCATCGCCGGCGGCTTTTACGTCTATGGCAGCCACCACGAAGGCGCGATCCCGCATGGCTATACCGCCATGAAGATCGACGCTGCCCAGGCCTTCGGCACCGGCCACCACGAAACCACCACCGGGTGCCTTGAAGCCATTGATCGCGTCCTCAAGCGCGGCCGCCCCCGGCGCCTGCTCGATGTCGGCACCGGCACGGGCGTCCTCGCCATTGCGCTGGCCAAGCGCCTCAAGACCCCGGTGATCGCCAGCGACATCGACCCCATCGCCGTCACCACCACCGCCGAAAACGCGGCCATCAATGGCGTCTCGCGCTTCATCGTGCCCATCGAGGCGACTGGCCTCAATCACCCGACGATCCAGGCCGGCGCGCCCTATGACCTGATCGTCGCCAATATCCTCGCTGGGCCCCTCACCGCGCTCGCGCCCGCCATGGGCCGCATCGCCGAGCCCGGCGCCTCCATCATCCTGTCCGGCATTTTGGAGCATCAGTCCCGCGGCGTCATCGTCGCCTATGCCCGCCAGGGCATGGTGCTGGTGCAAAAGCTGCAGCGCAAGGAATGGACCACCCTGATGCTGCAAAAGCGCTGAGGCCTGAGGCGCAGCCCCCTAAAAAGCAAAATCCCCGAACGCAGGTTCGGGGATCCTCGGATCAGCTCGTGATCAGGTCCGGCAAAAAACCAAACAGCGGCCTCAGGGGCGCTTGGTGAAGGCGCCGATCAGCTGGTGCTGCATGTGGTAGTTGCCCGGACGGCTGGTTTCGCGACCGCGCGCATCCACGACGGAACCCAGCGCCTTGCGGAAGTCGATCTTGTTCTCGGCCATTGCAGCAAACTCCATGCACGGTGACGACAAATTTTATCGTCGCGTTCACATCTAGGCTGAACCGCCCACCGGGGTAAGGCCCGCACGCACAGACCAGCCATGCCAGTCCTGCAACCCGGGTTACCGCCGCTTTAATCTCCCGCCCGCGCCCGGTTTTCCATCCGCCTCATACCCCGCTACAATGGGGTCAAACCTCCCCTGCTTCCGAGGACTTCCCATGCCCGCCACCTTCCCGCCCGCCATTTTCCAGAGCTTTGCCGAAAAGTCCGACCCGGCCAATGTCGCCCCCCGGCTCCAGGCCCTGCGGGCGCAAATGACGCAGGCTGGCGTCGATGGCTTCCTCATCCCGCGGGCCGATGCCCATCGCGGCGAATCGGTGCCCCCGAGCGAAGCGCGCCTCGCCTATGTCACCGGCTTTACCGGTTCCGCTGGCGTCGCCGTGATCGGCCCCGAGCGCGCCGCCCTTTTCGTCGATAGCCGCTACACCCTCCAGGCTCCCGCCCAGACCGACACCAGCTTGGTCGATGTCATCGAGATCGGCCAGGGCAAGGCACTGGGCACCGAAATCGGCAACTACGTGCCGGCCAGTGGCGTGCTGGCCTATGATCCCTGGCTCCATACCCCCGCCGAGATCCGCGAGCTGACCGAGCGCCTGGCCGGCCGCGTCACCCTGCGCCCGGTTGCCAACCTCGTCGACGCCATCTGGACCGACCGTCCCGCCCCGCCCAATGCTCCCATCACCCTGCGCTCGGACAATCTCACCGGCAAATCCAGCGCCGCCAAGCTCGAGGACCTCGCGACGGCGCTTCAGGCCGAAGGGGCCGACGCCGTCGTTCTCAACCTGCCCGAATCCATCTGCTGGCTGCTCAATATCCGCGGCAGCGACGTGCCCAACGCGCCCTTCGTGCTGGGCTATGCCACGGTCGACAAGGACCGCAATGTCGCCCTTTACGTCGATAGCACCAAGCTCACGCCCGAGCGCCTGGCTGCCATCCGCCCGCTCGCCGACCTCGTCCATCCCGTAGCCGAATTCCCCGCCGCGCTCGAGGCACTTGGCGGTGCCGGCAAGCGCGTGCTGGTGGATCCCGCCACCGCGCCCGAAGCGGTCGCAGCCGCCCTCAAAGCCGCTGGCGCCACGCTCGTCGAAAAACGCGACCCGGTACTGCTGCCCAAGTCCCGCAAGAACGAGGCGGAACTGGCCGGCATGCGCGAGGCCCACAAGCTCGATGGCGTCGCTCTCGCCAAATTCCTCGCCTGGTTCGCCCAGAGTGCACCGACCGGCACCCTGACCGAGATCGCCATCGTTACCGCCCTTGAAGCCTTCCGCCGCGAGGAGCCCACCTGCCTGGACGCCAGCTTCGACACCATTTCAGGCGCCGGCCCTAATGGCGCCATCGTGCACTACCGCGTAACCGAAAAAACCAACCGCACCCTCTCGCCGGGCGAACTCATGCTGGTGGATTCGGGCGCGCAATATCTCTCGGGCACTACCGACATTACCCGCACCATGGCCAGCGGCCCCGCCACCGATGAACAGCGCGACCGCTTCACCCGCGTCCTCAAGGGCATGATCGCCATTTCGATGGCCCGCTTCCCCAAGGGCACGTCGGGTGCCCAGATCGATGTGCTCGCCCGCCAGTTCCTGTGGCAGGCCGGGGTCACCTATAATCACGGCACC
>JAQSXP010000035.1 GCA_029256605.1 Devosia sp.
GCTGCGAAGGCCTCCATATCGGGCCAAACGCCGGCGCGCGAACCCGCAAGCCATGCAGCACCCAAGGCGGTGGTTTCAAGGATCGTCGGCCGGTCGACCGGAGCGTCAAGCACGTCGGCAAGGAACTGCATGGTCCAATCGGAAGCGACCATGCCGCCATCCACCCTCAGCACCGTCTCGCCGCCTGTGCTCTTCCAGTCCTTCCGCATGGCGTCGAGCAGATCGCGCGTCTGGTAGCACACCGCTTCCAGAGCGGCGCGCGCGATCTCGGCCGGACCGGTATTGCGCGTCAGCCCGTAAATGGCACCACGTGCTTCGGCATCCCACCATGGGGCGCCCAGGCCGACAAAGGCCGGCACCATGTAGACATGCTGGTCGGGATCGGCCGATTGGGCCAGCGGTCCGGTTTCGCTGGCTTTACTGACGAGCTTGAGCCCATCACGGATCCACTGCACCGCCGCGCCCGCCACAAAGATCGAGCCCTCGAGTGCATAAGTGGTCTTGCCGTCCAGGCGGTAGGCCAGGGTTGACAGAAGCCGGTTATTGGAGCGCACCAGCTCGCTCCCGGTATTGAGAAGCGCAAAGCAGCCAGTGCCATAGGTCGATTTCAGCATCCCCGGCTTGAAGCACGCCTGGCCGATGGTTGCGGCGTGCTGGTCGCCAGCAACGCCCAGGATCGGTACTGCCGCACCGAATAGCGCCGGATCGGTGCTGCCAAAATCGTCAGCGCAATCTTTCACCTCGGGCAACATGGCGGCAGGAACGCCGAACAGATCGAGCAGCTCGGGGTCCCAGCAATTGGCGACGATGTCGAACAGCAGCGTGCGCGCTGCATTGGTGGCGTCGGTCGCATGCACCCGGCCGCCGGTCAGTCGCCAGATCAGATAACTGTCGACTGTTCCAAACAAGACGTCCCCGCGCTCGGCGCGTTGGCGTACCCCAGGCACATGATCGAGCAGCCAACCAATCTTGGTGCCCGAAAAATAGGGGTCCAGCAGCAATCCGGTCCGCTCGGTCACCAGCGGTTCGACGCCATCCCGGCGCAATTGCGCACAAATCGGGGCGGTGCGCCGGTCCTGCCAGACAATGGCATTGGCGATTGTCTTGCCCGTCTCGCGATCCCAGCAGACCACCGTTTCGCGCTGGTTCGTGATGCCGATACCGGCAAGGGCGACCGCTTCAATGCCGGCTGCAGCCATTGCGGTCTGCGCTGAGGAGATAACGCTTTCCCAGATGGCTTCTGGATCGTGTTCGACCCAGCCGTCATGGGGGAAGATTTGTGCAAATTCCTGCTGACCAACCCCACGCACCTGACAGCTGGCATCAAAAACGATGGCCCGGCTCGATGTGGTGCCTTGGTCGATCGCCAGCACAAAACCCTCAGTCATTCCGCTCTCCCCCTTAGCGCCGTTGTGCCAGATAAGCGTCCAAGCGCGCCTTATCTTCAGCCCCGGTATGCAGCCCCAGCTTGGTGCGGCGCCACAAGATATCGGCCGAACTCACAGCCCATTCATTCGCAATGAGATAATCCACCTCGCTTTGGTAAAGGTCCGCACCGAAATGGGTCCCCAGTTGGTGCAGCTCCTTGCTGTCCCCAAGGATGACCCGCGCCCTGGTCCCGTAAAGGCGCATCAGCCGCCGGATCATGGTGGCGGGCAGTCGGCTATAATCCATAGCTAGACGCCGCACCTCTGATTCGAACTGCAGCGGCTCGAACTCACCGCCTGGCAGTTTGGACTCCTTGGTCCAGCGTGGACCACGTTGGCCCAGCACGCTTTCGATCTTTTCCATGGCCGATTCGGCCAAGCGCCGGGACGTCGTGAGCTTGCCGCCAAAGACGTGCAGGGCCGAGCCGCTGGCGAGATCGCCATCGAGCTTGAGGACATAATCGCGGGTGGCCTCCTGAGCAGCGCTGGCGCCATCGTCGAAGAGTGGGCGCACGCCGGAGTAAGTCCAGACAATATCGGCCTTAAGGACGGGCAACGCGAAATACTCGCTGGCAGCGCGGCAGAGATAGTCGACCTCACTATCCGAGATAGCAACGTCCTTGGGATCGCCCGTATAGTCCTGGTCGGTGGTGCCGATCAGGGTGAAATCCTGCTCATAAGGAATGGCAAAGATGATGCGGCCGTCGGCGTTCTGGAAGATGTAGCAGCGATCATGGTCGAACAGCTTGCGCACCACGATATGGCTGCCCTTCACAAGGCGGACATTGTGAGCCCCGTTATTGCCCATCGTGTTGCCGACCACTTCATCGACCCAAGGGCCCGCGGCATTGACGACGAATTTGGCATGCACGGTCTGCTCGCCATCCGGCCCCGACAGTGTCAGCGTCCAGCCGCCACCATCGCGACGCGCGCTGGTCACCTTGGTGCGGGTGTGAACCGTCGCGCCCTTGTCGGCGGCGTCACGAGCGTTCAGGACCACGAAGCGCGCATCGTCGACCCAGCAGTCCGAATATTCAAAGCCCGTCTTGAACCCTGGCTTGAGCGGCTTGCCCGCCTCGTCCTTGGTCAGGTCCAGCGTCTTGGTCGGGGGGAGCAGGCGCCGCCCGCCCATATAGTCATACATGGCCAGCCCGGCGCGCAGCACGACCTTCGGCCGCAATCCCTTGTGGTGGGGCAATACAAACCGCAGCGGCCAGATGATGTGGGGTGCTTCGGCCCATAGCACTTCTCGTTCCGCGAGCGCTTCGGCAACCAGCCGGAACTCGTAATGTTCAAGATACCGGAGCCCACCATGCACGAGCTTGGTGGCGGCCGAGGAAGTGCCCGATGCAAGATCGTTCATCTCGGCCAACATCACCGAAAAGCCGCGACCCACGGCATCACGAGCAATGGAGGTGCCGTTTACGCCTCCACCGATCACGAAAATATCGACTTGCTGCGGTTGGGTCATAATCGGCTCCCGGGACATTCCCCGCCGCTTCTACGCGTTAAGATCGCTGATGAAAACGGACTTCATGTGGGTTTTGGAGCCGCTTGGTTCATCAGCCTTGCATTGACCCGGCATCAGTGGCGGTCTAGGGCAGGGGACCAGTCTCCAGGTTGCCCGGCCATGCTCGCCATATTCAATGTCATCGCGCCAATCTTTGCGCTGATGGCTCTAGGTTATTGTGCCGTCCGCTTCCGGCTGTTTCCTGGTGAAGGCATCAAAAGCCTCATCGCTTTTGTGAACAACTTCGCCACTCCCTGCCTGCTGTTTCACTCCATTCTGACCAGCGATTTCCGCTCTGCCTTCAACCTGTCGATTATTGGCCCATTCTATCTGGGTGCGCTGATCTGCTTCGTGGTCGGGATCGTCATCGCCCGTAAATTCTTCGGCAACACCCCGGGCGAGAGTGTTTCGGTTGGTTTTTCCGGCACCTTCACCAATACGGTTCTGGTGGGGCTTCCGATCATGCAACGCGCTTATGGATTGGAGTCGTTGCCCGTAACACTCTCGATCATCGGTCTGCACGGCGCGATTCTGCTGAGCGTCGGCATGGTAACCATGGAACTGGTCAGACGCGATGGTCGCTCCTTGGGCAAAACTCTGCTGCTGGCTGCCAGGCGCGTCCTGTCGAACCCGCTGATCTGGGGCATTGCCGCGGGCATGGTCGGCGCCTTTTCCGGACTGCAGCTGATCGAGCCGGCTGACGCATTCTTCGTCATGATGAGCCAGGCCGTGGTCCCTGCTGCCCTGTTCGGCATCGGCGGGGCCCTTAATGAATATCGCCTGTCCGACAACTGGCGGCAGGCTCTGGTGGCGTCGCTGATCAAGCTCGTCCTCCACCCCGCCATTGCCTATGTGTTGATGGTCTGGGTCATGCGGGTGGATCTGGAGATCGCGCGCTATGGCATTCTGCTGGCGGCCATGCCGTCAGGCGTCAATGTCTATGTCTTTGCGACCTACTATAATCGCGGCACGAGCGTTGCGGCCAACACCATCCTGATTGCAACGCTCGCCTCTGCCGTGTCGATTTCAGCCTGGCTGCTGATCCTGAGTTTGTAGCGGCCGGTCAAGCTGCAGGCGCCACCGAAATTCCTAGGATTCGAACCCCGTCGCCTAACGGCACTGCGCGCAGCGGCTGAGTCGTATGAGCATCCAGCCCGGCGGCTAGCCGCACATGCTGTTCGGTCGGGCAAAGCTGCAGCATCGGGTCGAACCCGATCCAGCCAAGCCGATCGTCATAGGCCTCGGCCCAGGCGTGTAGTGCCGCGCTTCCGCCCTCATCGGCCAGATAGCCGGTGACATAGCGGGCAGGAATGTTGAGCGCGCGGGCAGCGCCGATAAACTGATGCGCGAACTCGCTGGCCAGCGGCAGTGACTTGATCGAGGCTCCCTCGCTTTCGGCTACCTGGGTCAGAACATCCCCTCCCGATTGCGTCATGCCCTCCATCTTTTGCACCATCCCTGCCGCGGACATGGACTGGTTGGGTTCACTCCCCTCCGGGACAGGCTCGGCCGCAGCGTCTTCAGGTACAAGTGCCTCCATGACCGCAGCCATGAGCCTGTGCAGCACGTCGAGACGGTTCACGCTACTGCCTTTGAACTGGCCAAAGATCTCCTCGTTGCCCTGTGTCAATTGCGTTCTGCGCTTGAACAGGGCTGGCACTGGCTCTCCCCCGATCCGGCCCAGGACGCCATGATTGTCCATGGTCTCCACTACGCCATCAACCGTCACAACGAGTTCGCCCTCCGGGCGGCTTTGGTTCACCAGATGCATGATATTGCCATAGGCATCGGTGAACCGCGCGGCATTGTCGAGCCCGGGCATGTCCATGCTCCAGCTTTCGACTTTCTGGCCCGCGCCCGATTGAGGCGTGAGCAGCAGTTGCATCAGCGCATGCACGGTGCCGGGGGGAGGAGTAATGCTCAAGCGATGGTGGATGGCGATACGCATCTAAAAGCCTTTGGTGCCGAGCGTTCCTGGTTGTCAGTAGAAGTTGTAGCTCACCGACATGCACTCGGTGACGTGATTGTTGCGCCCGATAAACTCGTTCAGGAACTCGTGCAGGCCGTGGGCGAAGATTGTGTCCATGCTCGTATTCTCGACCATCGCACAGAGCTGTTCGGCCGCCTCGTGGCAGATCATGCGCTGCCCGTAGATCTCGGCGAGCGTGTCGAGCGTGTCCGACATCGATCGGGCGCAATAGATCAGCGAGCGCGGCATTTCGGGCCGCAGGATCAGGTAGTCGGCAATATTGTGGGCCTTGTAGCGGTCCCGATAAAAGTGCCGATAGGAACGATGGGCCGAGGCCGCGCGGAGGATCAGTGTCCATTGCTGAATATCGAGCTCGCCGCCCACCATCGTGGCCCGCGGCAGCAGCACATAATATTTCATGTCGAGGATGCGCGCCGTGTTGTCGGCGCGCTCCACAAAACTGCCGGCCTGCGAAAACGCAAACCCATCATCGCGCAGGATCGTGCCGAGCATGGCCCCGCGGAACTCGTGGCTGCGCTGCTTGACCCACTGTAGCAAGCCCAGCAGCTTGGCCCCGCGCACGTCGCTCGGCCGGATCTGGGAGAACTCGAGCCAGGCGGCGTTGAGGCTCTGCCACATGTCGCTGGTGATGGCGGTGCGGACGGAGCGGGCGTTGGTGCGGGCGGCTTGCAAACATGAATGAACGGATGACGGGTTGTCCGGATCGAACATCATGAAGTGCGCCACGGTGTCGACATCGGCCTGGTCGTGCTTGGCCGCGAAGGCCTCGTCCACCTCGGCGGCCTGCATCATCGAGACCAGATGCTCGCTCGCGCCACCCTCGCGGCGGGAGGTCAGGCTCATGCGGTAGCCGACTTCCAGCAGGCGGGCGATGTTCTCGGCCCGCTCCACATAGCGGCTCATCCAGAAGAGGTTCTGCGCTGTGCGCCCCAACATGGTCATGGCATCAGTCCTCCAGCACCCAGGTGTCCTTGGTGCCGCCACCCTGGCTCGAATTGACGACGAGCGAGCCCTCCTTAAGCGCCACGCGGGTCAAGCCGCCGGGGGTGATCCGAACCTGGTCGCCGACCAGAACATAGGGGCGCAGATCGACATGGCGGGGCGCCACGCCATTGTTGACATAGGTGGGACAGGTGGAAAGGGCGAGCGTGGGCTGGACGATGTAATTATCGGGCCGGGCGAGGATCCTGGCCTTGAACTCCTCCTGCTCCGCCCTGGTCGAGGTGGGGCCAACCAGCATGCCATAGCCACCCGAGCCGTGCACTTCCTTGACCACCAACTCGCCAATATTGGCCAGCACCCATTCGCGCTGCTCGCGATCGGTGCAGTTATAGGTGGGCACATTGTTCAGCAGGGACTTTTCTCCCAGATAGAACTCAATGATATCAGGGACATAGGTGTAGACAGCCTTGTCATCGGCAATGCCAGTCCCGGGCGCGTTGACCAGTGTCACATTGCCCGCCCGATAGGCGTTGAAGAGTCCGGGAACGCCCAGCATCGAGTCATGGCGAAAGGTGAGGGGATCGAGGTAATCGTCGTCGATGCGCCGGTAAATTACGTCCACCCGGGTGGGCCCGGTGGTGGTGCGCATATAGACTTTGCCGCCATCCACAAAGAGGTCCGGTCCTTCGCAGAGCTGGGCACCCATCTGGTCGGCCAGGAACGAGTGCTCGAAATAGGCCGAGTTGTAGATGCCCGGCGTCAGGACGACGATATTGGGCGAACTGCCGGCGCCTGCCGGGGCGACGCTTTCGAGGGTCCGGCGCAGGTTTTCGGGATAGGTTTCCACCGGCGCGACCTTGGAGCGATGGAAGAGGTCGGGGGCCAACTGCATCATGGCTTCGCGGTCCTCGAGCATATAGCTCACCCCTGAAGGGGTGCGCAGATTGTCCTCGAGCACATAGAAGTCGTCTGGGCCGACCCGGACAATGTCGACGCCGATGATGTGGGCGTAGACGCCCTGGGCAGGCTCCAGCCCCATCATCTCGGGGCAAAAGGCCTCATTCTGGAGGATCAGCTGCTCGGGAACGCGTCCGGCCTTGATGATCTCCTGGCGATGATAGATGTCGTAGAGAAAGGCGTTAAGTGCCCGTACTCGCTGCTCAATTCCCTTGCTCAAGCGCCGCCATTCGGCTGCGGAAATGATGCGCGGAATGACGTCGAACGGGATCAGCTTCTCGGTGCCTTCGCTCGAGCCGTAAACGGCGAAGGTGATGCCGAGCTTGCGGAAGATCGCTTCGGCGTCCGACTGCATCAGGGGCAGGGCTTGTTCGGGTTGCTCGGCCAGCCACTCGGCAAGGACCCGGTAGGGCTCGCGGACGGAGCCGTCCGGGTTGTGCATTTCGTCAAACGGCGCTGTGTCGGCCATCATGTTCCGGGTGTTAAGGGCTTGGTGCCATCCTGTTCACATTGCTACATATTTGTGACCCGCCGTCCAGCGGGAGCAAGGGGCCATTTTCGCCATTTCCGGTCGACTTGCAGGGAACCTTTGGCTATTGGTCACCTGGGTTAAGAGCGAGGGGCCGTGCCACCATGACCATCGAAATTTTGCAGACCAAAAAGCTCCTGGCGAGCTGCGAAGCAGCGCTTGCTGAACGGTTTACCGTGCATAAACTGCACGAAGTTCAGGAACCTGAACGCTTTCTGAACGAGGTTGGACCCCGCATTCGCGCGCATGCCGGCAGCGACGTAAATGCCGATCTCATTGCCAAACTGCCCAATCTGGAAATTATCGCCGGCTTCGGTGTTGGGACCGACAATATCGATCTAGCGGCGGCCAAGGCGGCTGGGGTGCGGGTGACCAATACGCCCGATGTGCTCAATGATGCCGTGGCCGAACTCACCATCGGCATGATGATTGCGCTGGCCCGCCGCATTCCGCAGGCTGACCAGTTCGTGCGGGCGGGCAAGTGGCCGGCGGGCAATATGGGCCTGTTCACCGAACTGACCGGCAAGACCGTCGGTATTCTGGGTCTCGGGCGGATCGGCAAGGAGATCGCCACCCGGGCGCAGGCGATGAAGATGCGGGTGGTCTATCACGGCCGCAAGCGGCAGGAGAAAGAGCCCTATGTGTTCTATCCCGACCTACTGGAGATGGCCCGCGATATTGACTGGCTGGTGATCATCGCGCCGGGCGGCAAGGGCACCAACCGGATCGTGTCGCGCGAAGTGCTCGAAGCGCTGGGCCCCAAGGGCATGCTGGTCAATGTCGCGCGCGGCACCCTCATCGATGAGCCCGCCATGATCGAGCTGCTGTCGAACGGCAAGCTGGGCGGTGCAGCGCTGGATGTGTTCGAGAACGAACCTGAGGTGCCCGAGGCTCTGCTGAAGCTCGAAAATGTCGTGCTCTCGCCCCATCAAGGCAGTGCCACTCATCAGACGCGCGATGCGATGGGCGCGCTGCTGGTGGCCAATCTCGATGCCCATTTTGCCGGCGAGCCGCTGCTGAGCGCCGTCGTTTGATCTAGCCCTGAGCCGGCGGCAGCGTTGCTGCTGTCGCCGCTCCCTCGCTGCGCCCCTGGCGCCGCCGGATCAGCACGACGAGCAGCGGGATAACAAAGCTCAGCATCAGCAGGCGGATCATGTGGTGGGCCGCGATAAAGGCGGCGTCGAAGCCGAGCGCCACACCCAGAGCCCCCATACCTTCGAGCGCTCCCGGCGACAGGCCGATCCAGATCTGCCCGAAGGGCATGTCCACCAGCCGGCTCACTCCGAAAGAGACGACGGTCACGATGCCGACGGTCATCGCCGTGGCGATAAGCCCGCCAAAGGCGGCCTGCATGAACTCTTGCCGGGTAATGCCCGCAAAGCGCGAGCCGATCAGCGCCCCTGTCAGCACAAAGGCGAGGATCACCAGCGGCTCAGGCATGGCGCCGCTATAAAGCCCGCCAAGCTTGGCCGCGGTCGCCAGGGCCATCGGCCCCATGACCATGGCTGCGGGAACGCCGAGGCGCATGAAGACGAGCCCCAACGCCACGCAAGCGGCGGCGAGGGCCAGCAGCTCGCCCCAGCTCAGGGTTGTTGCCGGGGCGGCGCTGCCAAAATGCTCCACCGGCAGGAACATGGCGCCGATCGGCACGCAGATCGTCAGCATCAGCAGCCGGATAACCTGGATGATGACGATCTGGCGGGCGTCGCCGACGCCGGCCGAAGCGATCCCCATGATGAAGGACAGATGCCCGGGAATGGAGCCGAGATAGGCCGTGCCCGGATCGAGCTTGAACACGCGCACCAGCATCCAGCCGGTGAGCGCGATGATCAGCACCATTTCGAGCACGAGGCCCATAAGGCTGATCGGCCAGCTGGCGAGCAGCGACAGGCTGTCGCTGGCCACGGTGGTGCCCATCGACATGCCGATCAGCACAAAGGCGATGTCGCGCAAGCGGACGGGCATGCGCACGGGCAGGCCGATCATCGCCGCGACAGTGACCGCCAATGAGCCGCCCATGATCCAGCCCATCGTTGAAATCGTAGGTGTCCGTGTGCAACTCGGAACTGTCGCCATTGCCAAGGAAGATATAGGCGCCGGGCCGCTGCTCGAGCATGAATGAGAAGTCCTCCCCGCCCATGGAAGGGGCCACGTCCTTGTCGACGCGCTCGGCGCCGGAAACCTCCTCGGCAATGCCGGCAGCAAAGGCGGTTTCGGCGGGGCTGTTCACCGTTACCGGATAGCCGCGCATATAGTTGACCTCGGCTGACCCGCCAAAGCTGGCGGCGAACTGGGGGACAAACTGCTGCAGGCGGGCTTCGATGAAGTCCTGCACCCCGGCATCGAGCGTGCGCACGGTGCCCTTAAGGCGTGCGGTACGCGGGATGACATTGTCGGCGTCGCCGGCTTCCAGCACCGTGACCGACAACACAGCGCTTCCGAGCGGGTCCACATTGCGCGACACCACGGTCTGCAACGCGGTGATAAGTTGGGCTGCAATGATCACGGGATCGACCGTGGATTGCGGGCGCGCGGCATGGCCGCCGCGGCCCTCGATATCGATCACGAAGCGATCCGTCGCCGCCATGATGCCGCCCACGCGAATGCCGAAATGCCCAGCCGGGATGCCCGGCCAGTTGTGCATGCCGTAGACTTCGTTGATGCCGAAGCGCTCGAGAACGCCGTCCTCGACCATTTCGCGCCCGCCGGCGCCGCCTTCTTCGGCCGGCTGGAAGATCAAGGCGACTCGCCCATCGAAGTTGCGGGTTTCAGCGAGATACTTGGCTGCGCCCAGCAGCATGGCTGTGTGACCATCATGGCCGCAGGCATGCATGCTGCCCGGCACCGCACTGGCGTAAGGCTTGCCCGTGCGTTCGGCGATCGGCAGGGCATCCATATCCGCGCGCAGGCCCAGGGTGCGCCCGCTGGTATTGCTCTTGCCATTGATGATGCCGACAACGCCGGTCCGCCCCAGCCCGGTCACGACCTCGTCGCATCCAAAAGCGCGCAGGAGTTCCTCGACCTTGCCCGCCGTGCGATGCACCTCAAACAGGATCTCGGGATTGCGATGCAGGTCCTGACGCCAGCCAGCGATCTCGTCGTGAAACTCGGCAATGCGATTGATTACGGGCATGAAAAACCAGAAAATTGTTCTGGGTCAGTGTCGCTGCCATAACTCTCCGCGTCAACCTCGCGGCGTCGGTCCGGGCCGGCAAACGGCAGCGTTTTTCAACATCGTGTGCCAGCTTGGGCCGTTATTTCCGCCCGCCGCCTTGTTCCGCTCGCCCAGATTTGCCAAACCATGCCCCGTGTTCCGGAGCCTCCTGCCGCCATGAAGATCCTTGTCGCCGTAAAGCGTGTTGTTGATCACAATGTCCGTATCCGTGTCCGCCCCGATGGATCGGGCGTGGAAACCGCTGGCGTGCGCATGTCGATGAACCCCTTTTGCAAGCACGCGGTGGAAGCGGCAGTGCAACTGGCCGAGAAGGTGGGAGCTAGCGAAATCGTTGTGGTCTCGATCGGTCCCAAGCCCGCGACCGACGTGATCCTGACCGCCCTCGCCATGGGGGCGCATCGCGGCATGCGGATCCAGACCGATGCCGAACTCGAAACCCTTGCCATCGCCAAATTGCTGGCCAAGGTCGTGGCCGAAGAGCAACCCGATCTCGTGCTGCTGGGCAAGCAGGCAGTGGATGACGACAGCAATCATGTCGGCCAGATGCTGGCGGCCCTGCTGGACTGGCCGCAGGCCACTTTCGCTTCGGCCATCAACCCGACTGGCGACGGACTTGAAGTAACGCGTGAAGTGGACTGGGGCCGTGAAACCGTGGCGCTGCCGCTGCCGGCAGTGGTGACGGCCGATCTGCGCCTCAATACGCCGCGCAATGCGGCGTTGCCCATGGTGATGAAGGCGCGCAGCAAGCCGCTGGCGGTGCGGCCTGTGGAAGACTTCGGCGTCGATCTGACGCCGCGCCTGCGCGTCGACAGCGTTTCGCCCCCACCCGATCGTGCGGCCGGCAAGACCGTGGGCAATGTTGCCGACCTCGCCCGGCTCATTGCCGATGACGTTGCCGATCTGGAGGCGCTGTGATGTCCGTTCTGGTTCTGGGTTGACCAGGTGGCGCTGGATGGCGCGCGCCTTCTTGGCGTCAATCGCGTGCTCGTGGGGCAGGGCGCCGATCTGGCAGCGGGCCTGCCCGACAGCATCGTCCCGTTGCTGGCGGGCCTGGCGCCACAATACACCTATATTGTCGCCGCCGCCGCGGCCGCTGGCCGGGACCTGATGCCGCGCCTTGCGGCCAAGCTCGACCTGATGCCGATCACCGATGTGGTGTCCATCGAGGCGCCCAACCGCTTTGTGCGGCCCATCTATGCTGGCAACGCGCTTCAAACGGTGGTGTCCGACCAGAAGCAGAACCTTTTGACGCTGCGCGCTTCCGCATTCCGTCCGACCGGGCTCGGGGACGCCGCCCCGATCGAGCCGCTGCCACACGCGCCGGTGGCGTCGGCGGCGAGGATCATTGCGGCGCACCGGACCGAAAGCGACTCACCGGATCTGTCGACGGCACAGATCGTGGTGGGCGGCGGCGTGTCGGTGGGGTCGGCCGAAGGCTTCAAGTTGATCGAGCAGCTCGCCAAGACGTTGGGCGCTGCGGTTGGCGCGACCCGTGCGGCCGTCGATGCCGGCTACGCACCCAATGACTGGCAGGTGGGCCAGACTGGCAAGATCATCGCGCCGGACCTTTATATTGCTGTCGGTATTTCGGGGGCCTTGCAGCACCTGGCGGGCATTCAGGGCGCCAAGCGCATCATCGCCATCAACAGCGATCCCGAAGCGCCTTTGAGCAAAATGGCCGATGCGGTGCTGGTGGGTGATCTCTTCACCATCGTGCCCGCGCTCATCGCCGAACTCGACCGTCTCGGCGTCAAGCGCTGACGGTTGCAAATCCCATCCCGGCTTCTATAAAGGCCGCGCCTCCCAACGGAACCCAGCCCCGCAATGTTCGAGACCCTTTCCAAGGCCCCTGGCGACAAGATTTTGGCGCTGATGGGCGAGTATGCCGCCGATCCGCGCACTGACAAGATCGACCTCGGCGTCGGCGTCTACAAGGACGAAACCGGTACCACCCCGATCATGTCGGCGGTGCGCAAAGCCGAAGAGCGCATTCTGGCGGCAGGTACCACCAAGACCTATCTCGGCATTGCCGGCAACAAGGGCTTTGGCGCCGCGGTGCTGGACCTGGCGTTGGGTGATGCGGTGGAACGCTCGCGCGTGCGCATCGCGCAGGCTCCCGGCGGCACCGGCTCGCTTTGGGTGCTGATGCAGCTGATCAACCGGGCCCGTCCGGGTGCCACGGTGTGGGTCTCGGACCCGACCTGGCCCAACCACAACCCCATCGCCGAAAATGCCGGGTTGACGGTCAAGAAGTACCCCTATTTCGATACGCAGACGCGCGGGGTGAAGTTCGACGCCATGCTGGCCACTCTTGATGAGTTGGGGCCGCAGGATATCGTGC
Organism: Devosia sp.; assembly: GCA_029256605.1. GTDB lineage: Bacteria > Pseudomonadota > Alphaproteobacteria > Rhizobiales > Devosiaceae > Devosia. The sequence continues at coordinate 12,872 of JAQSXP010000035.1, forward strand.
TGCTGCATGGCTGCTGCCACAACCCGACCGGCGCCAACCTTTCCAACGAGCAGTGGGACGCGGTGGCCGCGAGCCTTGCCCGCACTGGCGCATTGCCCTTTATCGATCTCGCCTATCTCGGCTTTGGCGATGGCCTTGCTGAAGACGCCTATGGCACCCGCAAGGTGCTGGCAGCAGTGCCGGAGGCCCTCGTCGCATTTTCCGGCTCCAAGAACTTTGGCCTTTACCGCGAGCGCATCGGCGCGGCGATCCTTGTGGCGCGTGATGCCGCACACGCCGATATTGCCAATTCCCAGCTGCTCAACATCATCCGTGGCGCTTATTCCCAGCCACCCGATCATGGCGCCGAGATCATCCGCACCATTCTCGAGGATGCGCAGCTGCGCGCGGAGTGGGAAACCGAGCTCAATGAAATGCGCGCCCGCATGATCCGGCTGCGCGAGAAGCTGGCCGACGCCATCCGCCAGAAGAGCAATTCGGAAGACTTCGATTTCATCGCCCGCCACCGCGGCATGTTTTCGCTGCTCGGGCTCGATAATGCCACTGTCGAGCATGTAAAAGCGGCCCGCGGTGTCTATATGATAGGGGACAGCCGCATCAATGTCGCCGGCATCCCCGAGGACCGCGTTGGCGATCTGGCCGAC
>JAQSXP010000036.1 GCA_029256605.1 Devosia sp.
GCCCAGTGGCGCATGCAGCACCGGCTGCACACCCATAGCCTCGGCAGCACCATAGGCGACAACCAGCCCCATCAAGGGCAGCGCTGCGCTCAGTCCCGCGCCGATCCCGTCATGCCGATCGGCATCGAGCAGCGAAGAAAAGTTGTGGGTAACTGCCGTGAAGGTGGCCATTTTGGCTCTCACTGGTTGCTAAATTCTTGCAAACCAATGGCTGCCGGGGCTTAGGAGTTCCGTTTTGGGAAACACGCCCTCGTGAAGGACCGGTTAATTTCCGGCCCATTTGCCCATATCCACGCTATTCTTTTCGGGAGATTGTCAGTGACTGCTGAGCTGGATTCGTCAGCGCGTCTGGAGGCACTGGAAACCCGTGTCGCCTTCCAGGACCAGACCATCGAAGATTTGAATGCCACCATTACCGAGCAGTGGCGCGTGATTGACGGATTGACCCGCCGGCTCACCATGCTGGAAGAGCAGGTCCGGGCGGGTGGCTTCATCGCCGATCCCCGCACCGAACCCCCTCCCCCGCACTACTAGAGCGGACGCCGCTTAGGGCCGCACAAACAGGTAGAGCAGCACGACGGCAACGGCGATCGTGATCGTCGTCCACTTCACCAGCGTCACGAAGCGCGCATAGGTCGCCTCGTGCTGGGCATAATCCATCGCCGATTCATGCTGCAGCGGCGGATGCAGGTGGGAGTGGGCTGGGGCGTCTTTTGCGGCCATGTCGTCCTCGATATTCGTCGTGTTCATCTGCCCAGTGGGCATTAAGGGCTCGTGCTTTCCAGTTCGTCGATCAGTCGCTCGATCATGCCAAGTCCCAGCGACCAGAACTGCGGGTCCTTGGCATCAAGGCCAAATGGCGCCAGCAGTTCCGTGTGGTGCTTGGAACCGCCGGCCTTCAACAGCTCGAAATACCGTTCCGCAAAGCCCTCTTCAGCCTTCTCATACTGCGCGTAAAGCGAGTTCACAAGGCAGTCACCGAAGGCATAGGCATAGACATAAAACGGCGAATGGATGAAGTGCGGCACATAGGCCCAGAAGATGTCGTAGCCCTCATTGGGGATGATCCCCTCGCCCAAGGATTCCTTCTGCACTTCCAACCAGATGGCGTTGATTTCCTCGGTCCGCAATTCCCCCTGCCGACGCGCCGTATGCACCCGCCGCTCAAAGGAATAAAAGGCAATCTGCCGCACCACCGTATTGAGCATGTCCTCCACCTTGGAGGCCAGAAGGGCAAATCGCTGCTTGGGGTCGGTGGTGTTTTCCAAAAGATAGCGGAAGGTCAGCATCTCGCCAAAGACACTCGCGGTTTCCGCCAACGTCAGGGGCGTGTTGCTCAGGATCGGGCCCTGCGCCGCCGCCAGCCGCTGATGCACGCCATGGCCCAGTTCATGCGCCAGCGTCATCACATCGCGCGAGCGGCCCATATAGTTTAGCATCAGATAAGGATGCGCGCTGGGCACGGTGGGATGGGCAAAGGCGCCCGACAGCTTGCCATTGCCTACCGGCGCATCGATCCCGCCGCTATCGAAAAACGGCCCGGCGACCTTGGCCAGCTCGGGCGAAAAGCGGCCATAAGCCTGCATTACGGTGGACTTGGCGCTCTCCCAATCAAAGGTGCGCTCATCGCTCGTCGGCAGCGGCGCATTGCGGTCCCAGGCATTAAGCTTGTCCTTGCCGAACCACTTGGCCTTCATCTTGTAGTAGCGGTGCGACAGGCGCGGATAGGCGTCCTGCACCGCGCTCTGCAGCGCATCCACCACTTCGCGCTCGACCGAATTGGCCATGTGCCGGCTATCGGCAATATCCTCAAAGCCGCGCCAGCGGTCGGAGATTTCCTTGTCCTTGGCCAGCACGTTGGTGATGTGGGTGAACAAGCGCGCATTCTCGCTCAACGTCTTGCCGAGCGCCTTGAATGCGCTTTCGCGCCGCTTCTCGTCGCGCTCTGACAGCAGATGCAGGGTTTCCTCAAGCTTGAGCACCTCCCCGTCGACCTCGAATTCCAGGCTCGCCAGGGTCTCGTCGAAGAGGCGATTCCAGGCCGAAAACGCTGTCACCGACTTGTCGTGGAACAGCTCCTCGAGCTTTTCGTCGAGCTGATAGGGCTTGGCCTTGCGCAGATCGGCAAACCAGGTGCGATAGCGCGCCAGCTCAGTATCCCCGGCAAACGCCGCTTCCAGGTCCTCATCCTCGATCCGGTTGAGCTCGAGCTCGAAAAACAGGATTCGTGTCGACAGGTCGGTCAGCGCCTGGTTGGTATCACCCATGAACTTGGCACGGTCGGGATCGGTCGAGCGCTGCGCATATTGCAGAAAGGCGAACGAGCCGATGCGCCCGCTCAGATCCGCCAGCGCCTCGCTGCGCCTGATCACCTCGAGCAACTTGCCGCTCCGGGTCAGCTCCACGAGCTTGCCCTTGTAATCGCTCTCGAACCGCGCCGCATCGTCCTTGGCTTGCTGCAAGGCGGCCTTGAACTCGGCGCTGTCACGGCCGGGATAGAGATCATTGAGATCCCAAACCGGCAAAGTGCCCAGTTGATTGTGCCCCTTCTGGCTCGCGGCTTGTTCGGTCATCGGGGTTCTCCAGAGCGGTTTTGATGAGGTGGCGGACCATATCCAGCACCCGCGGGGATGAAAGGGGCGCCCTTGCGCCTAACGCGCGACTGCCAATATGGCGCCCCGCCATTATGATTAATGCCCTCTTAATTTGCCGCCCGCATACTCCCCTCAAAACCGCACAGCGCGATTCGAGCGCCTGGCAGAAGAAGTGGAGTTTGCATGACGCGTGTTCTGGTGGTCGACGATGACCCGGTGCAATTGCGGCTGACTGCCGAAGTCGCCAATCAGGCCGGCTTCAAGCCACTCACCGCGACCAGCGGCGAACAAGCCCTGCAGATCTTGCGTGAAGACCCCAATTTGGGCGCGATGATTCTTGACCTCGTCATGCCCGATCTCGACGGCATGGGCGTGATGGAAACCATGCGCCGAGAAGCCCTTTCCACCCCCGTGATCGTGCAGACCGCCAACCCTTCCCTCGAAACCGTGGTCAGCGCCATGCGCCACGGCGCCGTTGACTACTTCGTCAAGCCGGTTGCCCCCGAGCGACTGGTGATTTCGCTGCGCAATGCAATGAAGCTGGGCGCGCTGGAAGCGGCGATCCGGGCGGAACAAAGCCGGCGCGCCGGCACCTTCACTGCGGCCGACCTTATTGGCCGTGCACCGGCGATGACGCGCGTTCTGACCCTCTGCAGCAAGGCTGCCCGCAACCCCATTCCCGTCCTGATCGAAGGGGAAACCGGCGTCGGCAAGGAATTGGTCGCCCGCATCATTGGTGGCAGCGGCGATCGCGCCGGCAAGCCATTCGTCAGCGTCAATTGCGGCAGCATCGCTCCCGCCCAACTCGATGCCGTGCTGTTCGGCTTCAAGAAGGGCGCCTTTGCCGGAGCCCTCGCCGATACGCCCGGTAAGTTTGCCGAGGCCCATACCGGCACCATCTTCATCGATGAAGTGGGCGAACTGCCCCCCGCCACCCAGGAGCGCTTGCTGCGGGTGCTCGCTGAAGGCGAGATCGTGCCGCTCGGCGCCGCCCGCCCCGAGCGCGTTAATGTGCGGGTAATCTCGGCGACCAATCGGCGCCTGCTCAACCTGGCCAAATCGGGCGAGTTCCGCGAAGACCTCTACTACCGCCTCAACGTCCTGCCCATCTACGTGCCGCCGTTGCGCCAGCGCCTTGAGGACATCCCCGCTCTCGTCAACCACTTCCTGGCCCGCTTTGCGGCGGAAGCCGGCAAGCGCATTCTGGGTATTTCCCCAGAAGCGCTGGAACTGCTTGCCAGCTATTCCTGGCCCGGCAATATTCGCCAGCTCGAAAATGTCGTCTTCCGCGCCACCGTGCTGTGCGAGGACGCTTTCCTCGAGCCCGCCGATTTCCCCCAGATCATGGCGCATGCCCAAGGGCGCGATGCTGCCATCCTGTCGCTGGCCGCCATGCCGGTCCCGGCTGCCCCGGTTCATATCGACAACGCCCCACCGCGCCAGCGCGAGATGCTCGAAACCAGCCCCGTCGAGGATCGCTTCCTCGATGAAGCCGGCAATGTAGCCGCCCTTGCTGAGATCGAACGCGCGCTGATCGTTTTCGCCATCGAGCATCATGGCGGACGCATGTCCCGCGTCGCGCGCGCGCTCAAGATCGGACGGTCTACCCTCTATCGCAAATTGCACGAATATGGCTTGGCGGAGCAGTTGATTAACGACGCGGCTTAACCCCGCCGAGCGGCACGCCGCGCGCCGCGCCCAATGAAATGAACCCATTCCGGCAAGGCGTTGCCCAGCGTTGCAGCAGTGTCACAGAACGCGCTCACAACATTGCGAGTGATTGTTCCTGTTAACATTTGATGCTTATGCTTTCGATGTATGGGGCGGCACGGGCGACCTTGGGATGAGGCACGGCCGGGCTGCGTAACGCCTCGTACACGGAGCTCAAATGCACAAGATCCTGGTCTGTTTTCTCGCCGTTGCTGCCGCCAACGCCCCTCTTCCAATCCTGGCGCAGGATGTTGCGAGTATCACGCCAACCCGGGTCGTGATTGCTCCAGCGCAAAGCGCCCTGGCGCGCACCATCAAAGCCAGCCTTTCGGCCGCTTATACGGCGAAGGGGCCTGGGACAGCCGCCTATTCCGAAGCGCAAAAGCTCTATTTCCTTTATGGCGAGCGCTATTTCGAGCCGATCTGGCTGAGCGAGCAGCCGAATGGCGAAGTCACGTTCTCCCCGGCTGCCCAGCAGATCCTCGATCTCTTCGCCAAGGCTGAAACCGAAGGGCTCAACCCCGCCGATTACCTCACCCCCGACCTGCAGCTTTCCGCTGGTGGCGCCGATCCGGTGGCGATGGCGGCGCTGGAAACCGCCTTTTCTGCCGCGACCCTGCGTTACGCCACCCACCTTTATACCGGTCGCGTGAACCCGCGTTCCGTTGATCCCAATCTGGATATCGAGCCTAAGACCCTTGATGCCGGTGCGCTCCTGGTCGAGCTTGCCGCCAGCAAGGATCCCGCCAAGGTGCTCGCCAAGCTCGAGCCCACCCATCCAGAATTTCTCGCCCTTAAGGCGGCGCTGGCCAAATTCAGCGACACTACGACAAAGCGCCCCACGCCCATTCCGCCGGGCGCCCTGCTCAAGGCCGGCATGTCCGACGAGCGTATCCCCCTGATCCGCGAACGCCTCGGTCTGGTCGCTGACGCATCCCTGGTTTACGACGACAATGTGGTTCAGGCGGTCAAGCAGTTCCAGCAAGGCCTAGGCCTCGAGCCTGATGGCGTTGCCGGCCCCGCTACGGTCGCCGCGCTCAATGGCGGCAATTCCGCCACCCGCGAACAGATCATTGCCAATATGGAGCGCTGGCGCTGGATGCCGCGCGACCTCGGCGCCTTCCACGTCCTCGTCAACATTCCCGAATTCCGCCTGTCCATCAATCGCGATGGCGCGGAAACCTATTCGACCCGCGTCGTTGTTGGCACGGTCAAGAACCAGACGCCGGTGTTCTCGGACAATATCCGCCACATCGTCGTCAATCCCTACTGGAATGTCCCGAATTCCATCGTCAAGGGCGAGATCGCACCCAAGACCTGGCGCAATCCTGGCTATATCGACAGCCAGAACATGGACCTGATCTATAACGGCGATGTGGTCAGCCCCTGGCAGGTCAACTGGGCCGCTGTTGGCAACACCTTCCCCTTCAAGGTGCGCCAGCGCCCAGGCCCGAGCAATGCGCTGGGGCAGATCAAGTTCTTGTTCCCCAACAAGCATGACGTTTATCTGCACGACACCCCGTCCAAAGGCCTCTTCAGCCGCTCGCAGCGCGCGTTGAGCCATGGCTGCGTGCGGGTGGAAAACCCGATGGAATTTGCGGACGCGCTGACCGCTAACGAGACCAAGATCAACCGGGCTTCGCTCGAAGCCATGTTTGGCGCCAGCGAACGCTGGGTGAACCCCGAGCAGCAGATCCCGGTCCATCTCAGCTATTTCACCCTGCGCCCGCAGGCTGATGGCAATCTGCAGGGTTTTGGCGACATCTATGGCCACGACGCCAAGCTGATCCAGGCCCTCGGCCTGTCAGCCGCGGCGCTTCCCCAACCCATCGCCGCCGAAACCATCGCCGACGTCGGCCCCTGAGCCGCGATCCGGGTTCCAGATTAGGCGCTGGCAGTCCCTGCTGGCGCCTTTTTTTTGCACTGGTCCCCGGCACCGCCCTCTGGCGGCCGTGGCCGCCTTAACCGCTCCTCAACATTTTCGCCTTGGTTCGGCCCGGTTTTTGTCCTTAAACATTGTCGTGGGTGGCCGCCCTCGCGTTGGATTTTTGTTAGCGTTAATAAAACTCTAGGCAGTGGTTGGTACAATCCGAATGCAATTAGCTTCAACCGGGCAGTGTTCAGTGTGACGGTAAAATCGGATAATCCAGCCCTTCGTGGCACTCGACTCCTGGCAGCAGCGCTGCTGAGTTTTTCGCTCCTGATCGGCCAAACGATTGTCCCCGCCAGCGCCGCCTCCGAGCGCAGCCTCTACCTCTACTACACGCACACCAAGGAAACGGCCCGGATCGTTTTCAAGCGTAACGGGCAATATGTGCAGTCCGGGCTCAACGAGCTCAATCGCTTCCTGCGCGACTGGCGCCGCAACGAGCCGGCCAAGATGGACCCGCGCCTCTTCGATCTGGTGTGGGAAGTTTATCAGGAAGTGGGCGCCACCCAGCCCATCAACATCGTGTCCGCCTATCGCTCGCCTGCCACCAACAAGATGTTGCGGCAGACCTCCTCTGGCGTTGCTGAGAACTCGCAGCACACCAAGGGCCATGCGATGGACTTCTTTATTCCCGGCATATCCCTGTCCAAGCTGCGCGCCGTCGCGATGAAAAAGCAGGTCGGCGGCGTCGGCTATTACCCAAGCTCGGGCAGCCCCTTTGTCCACCTTGATACCGGCAATGTCCGCGCCTGGCCGCGCATGACCCGCGCCCAGCTCAAGGAAGTCTTCCCGGACGGGCGCACCATGCACCTGCCAGCCGACGGCAAGCCCTTGTCACAGGAAGGCTACCGCCTCGCCCAGGCCGAGTGGCAACGCTGCCGCTCCGTGCCCTGCAGCAACGGCAACTCGGGCACCCGGGTGGCCAGCGGTGGTAATTCTCTGGTCGACATGATCTTTGGCGGCAACAAGGGCAGCAATCAGTCTGCCCCGGCTCCCGCCCCCGCGCCGGTGCAGGTCGCTTCAGCGCCTGCCGCCGCTCCCGCACCGCAGGCTGCTGCCCGCGCCGCAGCTGCCGCTCCCATTCCGATGATGCGCCCGGCCAGCATCTCTGCCCCAGCCTCGAGCAGCGTAGCCGTTGCCGAGCAGAACGTGCCCCTGCCCTTCTCGACGGAGGGTAGCGAGCCTCTGGCGCCCGCCGAACTCGTCACCGCCGCTATCGCTCCGATCCCGGCCACCAAGTCCCCGACCCTGATGATGGCGACCGCCTCTACCCTCCCTGCGGGCAATGGCGAAACTGCCGTGGTCGCCTTGGCGGCGCTGAGCCAGCCGTTCCCGCATCCGCCCATCCATGTCGATCGTTCGTCCGAGCCTGAGATGATGACGGCTTATCTGCCCCCATTGGGCCAGAACCCCGTGGCGCAGGATGCACTCCAGCAACTCATCGAGCAGGAAACCGCCGCCCAGGTCACGCCCGTCGCGCCCGTGCCCAACCTACCCCCGCTCGGTGCTGCGGGCGTGAAAACGGCGTCTCTCGGTGCCCAGCCGGCTCCTGACGCGACAGCCTCGCTGTTTTCGTCGACCTTCAACGCCGTCCAGGGTCAAAGCGAGCCCGTCGCCAAGGCGCTCGCCGCCATGGTCGCACGGAACGAAGCCCCCGCTCCTGTGGCCCCAGCAGCCTTGACTGCGCCCGATCTGGAGCATGCTGCAGCCCTTCTGGTGGCCCCGGCGCCCCTCTCGTCCGATCACTTCGCCTTGATTGAAGGGCAGTCGCAGGACGTTGATACGGCAACCGCCTTGGCCCCTGCCGTGGCCCTCTCCCCCCGCAATACCCCGCTGGCTGTGACCCATACGCGGTTTACCGCTACCAATTAGGCTTACGCGGCAGCCTCTTCGCCCAGTGCGAGAGGCTGTTTGCGCGCGCCGGCTTGTTGCCAAGCCTTGCGCCGCCCCTTAAAACCTTGCGCTATCTCTGTTCGGCAAAGGAAGCCAGCATTGGCCGATAAGCCATCGACGCCCCTGCTCGATACTGTTCAAACTCCCGCCGAACTGCGCGCCGTCCCCCGCGAAGATTTGCGCCAACTCGCCGATGAACTGCGCGCCGAGGTCATCGACGCCGTCTCGGTCACTGGCGGCCATCTGGGCTCTGCCTTGGGCGTTATCGAGCTGACGGTTGCGCTGCATGCCGTGTTCGACACGCCCCATGATCGCCTGATCTGGGATGTCGGCCATCAGGCCTATCCGCACAAGGTTCTCACCGGCCGCCGCGACCGCATCCGGACCCTCCGCCAGCGCAATGGCCTGTCCGGATTCACCCGCCGCGCCGAGAGCCCCTATGACCCTTTTGGTGCGGGGCATTCGTCGACTTCGATTTCCGCCGGCCTCGGCATGGCCGTCGCCAGCAGCCTCCAGGGCACCAAGCGCAATGTCATCGCCGTAATCGGCGATGGCTCGATGTCCGCCGGCATGGCCTATGAAGCCATGAACAATGCCGGTGCGATGGACGCGCGCCTGGTTGTCATCCTCAACGACAACGACATGTCCATCGCCCCGCCCACGGGCGCGATGAGTGCTTACCTTGCCCGCCTCGTTTCCGGCCCGCTCTATCGCGGCGCCCGCGAAGCGGCCAAGACCATCGCCAAAAAGCTGCCCTCGTTCCTGCATGAGCCGGCGCGCCGCACCGAGGAATTCGCGCGCGGCATGCTGACCGGCGGCACGCTCTTTGAAGAGCTTGGCTTTTATTATGTCGGCCCCATCGATGGGCACAATCTCGACCACCTCCTGCCGGTGCTCGAAAATGTGCGCGATGCCGATGAAGGCCCGATCCTCATTCACGTCGTCACCAAAAAGGGCAAGGGCTATGCGCCCGCCGAGGACGCGGCCGATAAATATCACGGTGTCTCCAAGTTCAACGTGATCACCGGCGCCCAGGCCAAGGCGCCATCCAATGCGCCCTCCTACACCAATGTCTTTGCCCAATCCCTGATCCAGGAAGCAGCCGAAGACCCCAGCATCGTGGCGGTCACCGCCGCCATGCCTTCGGGCACTGGGCTCGACAAGTTCGCCGAGATCTATCCCA
>JAQSXP010000037.1 GCA_029256605.1 Devosia sp.
CGCATGCAGCCAGAGAGCGGGATCAACGCCGGTCAGTTCGAGGTGCCGGGTGATCTGGGCGGTGGTGGTTTGTGCGTCGCTCATGGCGGTGCCCGCGACACGCAACGCGTCCTGCGCCTCTCCGCCCAAGGCGGCGGCATAGATCTGGTGCACGCCGATCGCCGCTTCGGGGCTGGCGATCCGCTCGGCACCTGAAGCAAAAATGATGGGGCAGGAGGAAGCACAGAGCGAGCCGGCCGCGACCTTGGTGGCAAGGCCCTTCTGGTGGATCAGACTGCCGATTGCCAGTGCATCCACGACCGATCCTCCAGGGGAGTCGAGAACCACAGTCTGCACATATTCGCCCCGCTCGGCAATCTCAGTGGCAAACCGCTCGGCCGAGCCCACATCGAGCGTGCCGGTCAGGCTGAGCTCTCCACCCGGCCGCAACGCGATGGCGAGCGCGCCTTCCAGCACTTCCGGGCTCGTCGTGATCGCAGGCCTGGTACCCGCCCCGGCCGGCGCTTCGGGGTCGAGGGCCGGGGCGGGCGGCAGGATGGGTTGCATTGGCACGGGCAGGGCGGTGCTCTGGTTCTGTGTCAACTCGCGGAAATCGACGAACAACACCGAAACGGTGCCGAGCAGCAGCGCCCAAAAGGCGGTGCGCATCACAGTGCCATCGTCGACTGACGCAACCCGCTCCGCCAGCCGCCGGCCCCATGAGGGGCGCTTTGAATCCGCGCCGACCCCGGTGCTCGTGCTCATAGGCGGGTGGGGCCATCGCCCCGTTTGCGCTGGGCGCTGTCGATCGGGGTGACGATGCGGTCGGTGTCACCTTCCACCTCGGCCTGGCTCGCCACGGCGGGCATCTCGGCTGGAGCCGGCTCCTCGGGCACCGGTTCTGGCTCCACAGCAGGGGGCTGCTGCTGGGGCGCAACGCCGGCCGCCTCCATTTGTCGATAGAGGGTCATGGCGCGCAGCATTTCGGCGGCAGTGATGTTTTCCGCTTCCTCCAGGGATTCTGAATCCCGTCGCATGGCGTCATTGACGATCATCAGCACCAGCACCAGAACGACGGGCAAGAGGTCGATGGAAATCGCTCCCGCCCAGGAGGGGATAAAATCCTGCCAATAGCGCAGCACGGCTTCGGCGCTCGAGAGAGGCACAAAGCGCCGCTGTTCCACCGGCGGGGTGGCAAGGATTTCATCTGCGGCATTGGTCAGCGCGGCCGATTGGGCGGCGACCGAAATCCGCACGGTTTCCATGACCTGGTTCTGCCGGTTGGCGAGGTCGCCCACCTGGCCATCGGCCACCGGTGCAATGAAGCCGGCGGAAAGATCGGCCGAGGCGCGCTTAACGGAAGCGGCAACCCCGGTCTGCTGCAACGCCGCAATCACCGCAGTCAGTTGTACCGCCTCGGCCTGGAAACCATCCAGCCGCGGCTCGATGCTGCCAGGCGTCGAGACCAGTTCGCGCATGGTGGCGAGGCGCGCCGATCCCTGCTCGAAAAGGTCAGCCACTTCGTCGCGCGAGCTGGTGATGGTGGCGGCCAACTGGTTCATCTGCGTCCCCATCTGGGTCAGCAATTGCACCACGCTGCCCGAGCCGGTGGTGCCGGTCAGCGCCCCCGATTCCCGTTCATCGGCGGCAAGGCCCGAAAAACGGTCCGCCGCGCGCTGCACATCGGGCAGCAGCGATTGGGCGGCCAGCGCATTGGCGTGGGCCTGGTCGAGATCTTCGGCATAACCCTGAAGCGTTACCGCCATATGCTGCTCCGTGGCTGCCGATCCGGCGAGGGCCGCGGCATTGAGCCAGGAACTCATGGCCATGATCATCAGGCACCCCACGGCCATGGTGGCAAACAGGCCCGCCCGCTGCACGCCCGAAGTCACCAGCGGCACGAAGCGCAGCATGAAGCTCCAAAAGGCATAGATCGCCACCGATACGGCGGCCGAATAAATGATGGCGGCAAAGAAGACGAAAGTGGCCGAGCCATCGAGCAGGCCGCGCACGCCCAGATAGGTATAAACGCCCGAGGCCAGGGCCAGAACGGCCAGGGCGAAGCGCGTCATGGTTTCGACCCCGCGCACGGTCTCGTTGAGCCTATAGGCGTTCGGCTTGAGCTGCATGAATCATGACCCCGGGGCTCGACGGAGCCACTGCGCACATAATCAATAGCCCCATCCCGGCAAGATCAGGGCGAATAGCTCAACAAATCAGCCGAAAAACGTGCGCAAACTTCAGTTCACGCTTTCGTTTTGCAGCAGCGCCCCCCATTCGGCCTTCCAGAGGCTTGGATCGGCGATGGAGATGACGATCCGGGCAAGGCCGCAATGGACCCGTACCTCCTCGGCCCGCTCCAGCGCCAATGGCACAGGCCGCGGAAAATCGGGCACAAGATACTCGCTGGCATTGGGGCATTGGGCGCAGGCGACATCGCCGACCACGCGGCCCAGAGCATGCCAGATATTAACCACGACCGCATCGGGGGGTGCGGCATGGGGTGGGCAGGTTTCAAAACGGGGCATTGGACCTCTCCGAGCTTTGCTGCCGCCAAGTCAAGGCAGAGCTGCCGCAAACAGTTCCGAATTGTGATCGACCAAAGCGGAAACAATCCTGCGAGCCAGGCATTGCTGGAAACGATCAGGATTTGAGTGCATGCCCCGATTTTACTTTGATATGGTCGCCAATGGTGATCTCAGTCTGGATCACACCGGCGTCGAGTTGCAGGACCTTCCCGCTGCGCGCGAGGAAGCCTTGCGCACGGCTATGGAAGTGGCCGCCGAACTCATTCCCGAGCAGGGGCCGCTGCGGCTCGTTTTTGCCGTGTCCGACGAAGCCTATCGCCTGATGCTGCGCGTCAATGTGATCTTTGAAGCCGCCCCCGCCACGTTCCTCACCGATCACCTGCAATGGCGGGCCTTGCTGGCCGATAACGGCGTGGCGCTGTCGCGTCCTTATTAGCCCTCCATGCGTTCAGGGCTCGACGCGGTAGCGACGGAGGCAGCATGATCTATTTTACCAGCGACAGCCATTTCGGCGATCCGCGCGTCTTGCGCATCGACCGCCGGCCGTTCGCCACCGTGCCCGAGCACGACGCCGTACTGGTCCAGGCTTGGGCGCAGACGGTCACGCCCGAGGATGAGGTCTGGCATCTCGGCGACTTTTCTCGCGGCGATGAGGCAACCGTTGCGGCGCTGCTCGCGGCGCTGCCCGGTCGCAAGCATCTGATCATCGGCAACAATGATGGTCCGGCCACCATCGCTGCCGAGGGCTGGGCGAGCGTGCAGCATTATGCCGAACTGCAGCTCGACGGGCACATGCTTGTCCTTTGCCATTATCCCTTCCGCACCTGGAACGCGCAAAGCCGCAAGTCCATCAACCTGCATGGCCATTCGCATGGGCGGCTGAGCCCGGTGACGCGCCAATATGATGTCGGCGTTGATCCGCAGGGCTGGGCGCCGGTGCCGCTTGAAACCGTGCTGGCCAGCCGCAAAGCGCGCCGGGCGAGCGCGCTTCCCGCTTAGCCCCGGTTATTTGTCGGCCCAGATTGGGGAACATGCCGGGGGCTTGCACGTTTTCTTCCGTGTAAAAGGAGATCAACGATGAGCAAACATCTGCCTCCCGTGCCACCCGCCAATCGGAGCCCCAAAGGGCCCGGCGGTGAAGCAACCCTCGATCCGAACACCGCCAGTGCAGCCGCCAATGGTGCCGAGCGCAACTATGATCAGCAGGGTCGCCAGGGCAATATCAAGCAGAACACGACCAATCAGGGTCTGCAGCACGATCGGTGAGCGCTATGTCTACTTCCCAGAAAGTTCCGCAAGCCAACCGCCATCATGGCGGTCCCGGCAGCAGCCACCAGCGTGAGGACCTGCCCGATCCCACCGAGGGTCGGGGTCCCGCGCCGGGCGAACCCACCAATGGGCGGCAGTCCGATGTTTCGGGCGGGGGCGGGGTACGCGACAGCCACCACACCCACAACACCCGCGACAAGGGCTAGGCGCCGCTGCGGCACTCCCCTTTCCCATTGCCTGAGGAGGCAATTTAGATGGACCAGGACGAGCATAAAGACGGCCGTACCCGCGAGCGGGCCTACCAGCTCTGGGAGCAGGAGGGCCGCCCCGAAGGGCGCCACGAAGATCACTGGCACCAGGCGAGCCAGGAGTTCGCCGGCGAGGGCGAACGCGAAGGGGGCTATGACCCCGAAGAAGAAATGGTGCCCAATCCCATTGGCGTTCCGCCTTCCGACATCCTGCCACCCGGCAGCCAGCCCACCGGCATTGACGGTCCTGTCGGTGGCGCCATTCGCAGCGCCGGCGATGATGGCGCCCCCGGCGCCAGAGGCACTGCCGCCAAATAATCTCTCCAGATGCCGGCCTTCGCGCCGGCATCTTTCTTTTTCCGGCAGCTAGGCCGAACCTGCCTTGCCGTCGTCGAGCCCCGCCAGCCGGTCGAGATGGCGGCGAATATGGGCCGCCTCCGCCGGCGATCCGGCCAGCGCAATAGCGCGGTTGAAGGCTTCGCGCGCCGCCGCATGCTGGCCCAGTTGCAGCAACAAGCCGCCCCGCACCCCATGGAAATGAAAATAGGTCTCGAGCCGCTCGCCCAGTGGTTCCACCAGCGCCAGCGCCGCGGCAGGTCCGCGGGCCTTGCTGACCGCTACGGCCCGGTTGAGCGTCACTACGGGCGAGGGCTGCAGCGCTTCGAGCAGCCCATAAAGCTGCTCGATCCCCGCCCAATCGGTTTCGGCCGCGCTTTGCGCCACCCCGTGCCGGGCGGCAATGGCCGCCTGCACCTGATAGGCGCCGGGTTCCCCATGGCGCAGCGCCTTTTGCACCAGCGCCAGCCCTTCGGCCAGCATCTGCCCGTTCCAGCGGCTGCGATCCTGGTCCTCGAGCAGCACCAGATTGCCCTCCGCGTCCGCGCGGGCGGGGTTGCGCGCATGCTGGAGCAGCATCAGCGCCAGGAGGCCCATGATCTCGGGTTCGGTGGGAAACAGGCGCAACAGCAGCCGCCCCAGCCGGATCGCCTCGTCGCACAGCCGCGCCGCCGCTTCGTCGGAGTGGCCGCGCGAATAGCCCTCGTTGAAAATGAGATAGAGCATCAGCGCCACCGCCCCCAGCCGCTCGGCGCGCGCCACCGCATCGGGCGGATCGAAGGGCACGGCATTGGCGGCAACCCGGGCCTTGGCGCGGGTGATGCGCTGCTCCATCGCCGCTTCCCCCACGAGAAAAGCGCGCGCGATCTGCTTGGTGGGCACCCCCGCCACCACGCGCAGCGCCAGCGCAATCTGTTGGGTGGCGGGCAAGTCGGGATGGCAGCAGATGAACAGCAGCCGCAAGATGTCGTCGCGATAATGCTCGTTGTCGAGCCGCTCGGCCATGTCGGCTTCGGCATCGTCGAGATCGCTCAAAATGTCGTCGGCGGGCAGGGGCACATTGCGCCGGGTTTTGCGCACCTGGTCGATGCCGCTGTTGCGGCCCACAAACACCAGCCAGGCCACTGGCTCGCGCGGCGGACCCTTTTCGGGCCAGGTCTTGATCGCGCGCAGGCTGGCTTCCTGGAACGCCTCCTCGGCGCGATCAAGGTCGCGGAAATAGCGCAGAAGGGCGCTCAGCGCCTGGGGGCGAGCTGCCGCAAGGGCGGCTGCAATCCAGGCGCTGTCGGTCATGGCTTGAGCCCACTGGGTTTGTAGATGGAAAGTGGCCGGATTTCATAGGATCCCTGCACCGGATTGGCCTTGGCCAGGTCCTTGGCGAAATCGATGGCTTCATCGAGCGTGTCGCAATCGGCGACGTAAAAGCCCAAAAACTGTTCCTTGGTTTCGGCAAAGGGCCCATCGATCACCAGCGGCTCGCCGGTGCTGGATTTGCGCAGCGTGGTGGCGGCGGTGGTGGGCAGCAGGCGCACCACGGGGCCGAGCTTGCCCTTCTGGTCCATCCCGTCCTGCACCTGCGCGAGGCGGGCAAGGCACGCATCGTCTTCTTCCTTGGTCCAGGAGCCGACGACGTTTTCGTCACTATAGCACAACACGGCGTAGAGCATGGCGTGTCCCTTCGGTTTGATGACGCGGGACTATGCCAAAACCCGACAGGCTCCGCAGCCGATTTCCGCACTCGGCCGCAACAGGGGCTTTGCGCGGGCCCCCAGACTCGGCGCAGTTTGGAGCGCCGGCGCATCGCCCGCATTGACCGGGCCGCGTTTGGGCACTAGCCCTTAGCGCCCAGCACAGGAGGAGCTCCGCCATGGAGTATCGTTATCTCGGCCGTTCGGGACTTCGCGTATCCAGCCTCACCATGGGCACCATGACCTTTGGTGGCTCCGAGCGCGTGGGCAACACGCCCCAAAACGAGGCGACCCGCCAGATCGATCTCTGCCTTGATCACGGCATCAACCTGCTCGACACCGCCAATATCTACAACAAGGGCGTGTCCGAGGAGATGATCGGGGTGGCGCTGAGCGAGAACGGGCGGCGCGAGCGCACGCTGCTCGCGACCAAGGTGCGCTTCCGCACCGGCGACGGTCCCAATGATGCGGGCCTCTCGCGCCATCACATCATCGAGCAGTGCAAGGCCAGCCTCAAGCGCCTCAAGACCGATCACATCGATCTCTACCAGGTCCATGAATGGGACGGGATGACCCCGGTCGAGGAAACCATGGAAGCGCTCGACATCTTGGTCAAGCACGGCCATGTCCGCTATATCGGCTGCTCCAATTATTCGGGCTGGCACATCATGAAGGCGCTCCAGGCCGCCGGTGAGCGCCACAATGAACGCTTTATTTCCCAGCAGATCCATTACACCCTCCATTCGCGCGAAGCCGAATATGAGCTGGTGCCGATCAGCCAGGATCAGGGCCTGGGCATTCTCGTCTGGTCTCCGCTTGCCGGCGGGCTGCTGTCGGGCAAATACCGGCGCGAAGGCGGCCCCGATGCCGGCCGCCATGTGGGGGGCTGGCGCGAGCCGCCGGTGCCTGATTGGAAACGCCTCTACGACATCATCGATGTGATCGTCGCCATTGCCGAGGAGCGCAATGTTTCGGGAGCACAGGTCTCGCTGGCCTGGCTGCTGGGCCGCCCCGGCGTCACCTCGGTGATCATCGGGGGGCGTAGCGAAGAGCAGTTCCGCGACAATCTTGCCGCGGCCGAGCTCAAGCTCTCCAACGAGGAGCGCGCGCGGCTCGATGCCGTCAGCCGCCCGCCACTGCTATACCCCTATTGGCACCAGACTTTTACCGCCAATGACCGGCTTGGGCCGATCGACCAGGATTTGCTGGGCTCTTATGTTGAGGAATTCAAGCGTGACTGAGTTTGTGTTTTCGCCGCCCGCGCCGGTCACCATTCCCGTGGATGACGGGCGCGTATTTCCGGTGCGGCGCGTCTTTTGCGTTGGGCGCAACTATGCCGAGCACGCCCGGGAAATGGGCAATGACGAGCGCGACCCGCCGTTCTTTTTCTGCAAGCCCGCCGATGCGGTGGTCACGGGCGGCGCCGCGGTGCCTTACCCGCCCCAGACGCAGGATCTGCATCACGAGATCGAGCTGGTGGTGGCCATCGGCACCGGCGGCACCGATATTGCGGAGGCCGATGCCCTCCAGCATGTGTTCGGCTATGCGGCCGGGCTCGACATGACTCGGCGTGACCTGCAGGCGGTGGCCAAGAAAGCTGGTCGCCCATGGGACATGGCCAAGGGCTTTGACCGATCCGCCCCCATCGGCACCTTGGTGCCGGCCGACCGGATCGGCCATCCCGGCACCGGTGCCATTACCCTGAGCGTTAACGGCGTCGAGCGGCAGCGCGGCGATCTGGGTGACCAGCTCTGGGGCGTGGCCGAAACCATCGCCTATCTTTCGGGCCTCGTGCGGCTCGAGCCAGGCGATCTCATCATGACCGGCACGCCCGCTGGCGTCGGCGCGGTCGAACGCGGCGACCAGTTGGTCGGAACAATTGAAGGCGTGGGCACCGTCGGGACCACGATCAGCTGATGACGCAATGGTCGTCACAACAGGACGCGGCCCTGCAGGCCGTGTCCCGCTGGCTTAAGGATCGGAACGCGCCGCAGGTGTTTCGCCTGTTCGGCTGGGCCGGCACGGGCAAGTCGACGCTGGCCGTGCATCTGGGCAGCGACGTCAAGAACGTCAAATATGCCGCCTTCACCGGCAAGGCGGCGCTGGTCATGCGCCGCCGCGGCTGCAAGGGTGCCCAGACCATCCATTCGCTGATCTATTCGCTGGTCAGCGAAAAGGAAGGCGAGCCCCGCTTCATCCTCGATCCGGAATCCCCGGCCGCCGATGCCGACCTCATCGTCATCGATGAAGTCTCCATGGTCGACGAGCAGTTGGGGCAGGACCTGTTGTCCTTTGGGGTCAAGGTGCTGGTGCTGGGCGATCCGTTCCAGCTGCCCCCCGTGCAGGGCGCCGGGTTCTTCACTGCCGAAGAGCCCGATATCATGCTCACCGAAATTCACCGCCAGGCTGCCGACAATCCCATCATCCGCATGAGCATGGATGTGCGCGAAGGCGGCTATCTCGAACATGGCCGCTATGGGGAATCCCTCGTCGTCGGGCGCGACTCCGTCGACAGGGACGCGGTGCTGCAGGCCGATCAGGTGCTGGTGGGCCGCAACAAGACGCGTCTGCAATATAACGACCGGCTGCGCGAGTTGCGCGGCTTGCCTTTCCACGAGCCCGTCGTGGGCGACCGCATGGTGTGCCTGCGCAACAATCCCCGCAAGCGCCTCCTCAATGGCCAGATCTGGATCGTCACCGAAGTGGCGCGCAAGGCCAATGGCAAATATTCCCTGCTGCTGGGCGCCGATGAAGGCAAGGGCGAAGCCAAGGTGCTCACTCACAAGGCGTTTTTCTCGGGCGAAGAAGACGCCATGAGCTGGCCCGAGCGTCGGCAATATGACGAGTTCACCTTTGGCTACTGCCTGACCGTGCACAAGGCGCAGGGTAGCCAGTGGGACAATGTTTACCTGTTCGACGAAAGCTTTGTGTTCCGGGAAGAGCGGGCGCGTTGGCTTTACACCGCCATCACTCGGGCGGCTGAAAAGATCACGGTGGTTACGTGACCCTGCTCCAGGTTCGCCACGAAACGGTTTACCGCTATGCCGGCCCCGTGCAGTTCGGGGAGCATCGCCTGCTGGTGCGCCCGCGCGACAGCATGGAGCAAACGCTGGAATCCTTCGCGTTGCGCATCACCCCCGAGCCCGTGGGGGTGCGCTGGATCCATGATGTGTTTGGCAATTGCATCGCGCTGGCGCGGTTTGA
>JAQSXP010000416.1 GCA_029256605.1 Devosia sp.
CGAGGTCATGACCGAGCATCGCTGGTGGAGCGCGCACGAACTGGCCACGACCAGCGAACAAGTGTTCCCAGAGGATCTGCTCGCCTATCTGCAGGGGGCGGGCGTTAATGACCGATCTGCGCCAACAGCTTGCAGGCAGTACCGTCTTTACCATTGATGAGGTCAGCCCTCCAGCAGGGTAGGAGCCGCTGCCCCCTCAGCCTGGGGACGCGGGATAGGTGATCGTGCCGCCCCCGGTGACCACCGCGCCGGGGGTGAGGCTTGCCGCCACCACCTGGCCGGGCCCCATGGTGTGGAACACCGCAAAACCGCGCACCAGCAGATGATCGGCAATGATGCGGCGATGGCAGCGCCACCACACCGCTTCAGCGCACATCATCGCAACCCTCCCGGATTGGCCGGCCTTTGCTTGCCCCGCAGGCCACCCAGTTCGGCGATGTGGTGATAGGTGATCCCCCAGGGGGCAAGGCTGGGACCAAGTGTGTCCCCATTGAACTGCGGATTGGTGCGTGAGCGCGGCACGGTGCGCACATCGGCCAGGTGCCGGATCTGGGATTGCTCGAGCAGTTCGGCAAAAGCCTCGAGGGGGCGCGTGGAATGGCCGATGGTGAAAAACGGGTTCATCTCGCAGCGTCCCTGCCCGCTCTAAGATGTGCAACGCGCGAGCCACCCGTCTGATCACGCCTTTCGCCACAAAGCGCCCCGCAGCCCGCTAGCCGAGGGCGAGGTCGCGGGTTTCGGCATCGATCCAGCTGGCGGCGACGGCCCCCGCCAGCAGCAGGGCGGCAAAAAGGGCGATGGCGAGCGAAAAGTCCTGCGCGATGACCACGGCCAGAGCCGATGGGGCGAGCAGGCCGCCAAAGCGCGCCACCGATCCGGCCGCGCCCATGCCGGTGCCCCGCACATCGGTGGGAAAGAGCTCGGGGGTGAAGGCATAAAGCGCCCCCCAGGTGCCCAGGAGCGCAAAGCTCATCAAGAGAATTGCGCCCCCGATCAGCAGGGCGTCGGTGGCAAAAAAGAAGAGCGCGCAGCCAGCGGCGCTGAGGAGCAGAAAGCCGATCAGGGTGGGCTTGCGCCCGATGGCTTCGACGCCCCAGGCGGCGAGCGCATAGCCGGGAATCTGGGCAAGCGCGACCACGACCAAAAAACCATAGCCGCGCACATAGCCAAAGCCCTGCTCGGCCAGGCGCCCCGGCAGCCAGGTGAAGACGCCATAATAGGAGATCGAAACCACGAACCACACCGCCAGCACCGAGAGCGTGCGGCGGCGCAGCTGCGGCGAAAAGATGCTGCCGCCTGGGGCGGCAGTGGCCGGCGCGATGGCTTCGGCGGGGACGAGCTCGGGCTTGCCATTGGTGCGCAGCACGCGGTTAAGCGTGGCGCGCAGCTGCGCCGTCTGGCCGGTGCGCTGCAGATGGAGGGGTGACTCGGGCACCCAGAAGCGCAGCCAGATGCCGATCAGCGCCGGCAGGGCCGTGGCGGCAAAGATCCAGCGCCAGGCGTCGGCGGTGACATAAAGGCTCGCGAGCCAGGCGGCGAGCGCCACGGCCACCGTCCCGATGGCCCAAAAGCCTTCCAGCATGACCAGCCAGCGGCCGCGGTTCCGGGCCGGCAGGAACTCGGCCATCATCGCGTAATCCACTGGCAGCGTGCCGCCCACCGCAACGCCAGTGAGGAAGCGGAAGAGGAACAGCACCGCCAGATTGGGCGCAAACACCGAAAGCAGGCCGAAAATGGCGTCGCAGATCACGGTGACCAGCAAGACGCGGCGGCGCCCGAAGCGGTCGGCGAGGCGGCCGAAAAGGCTCGCCCCGATCAGCATGCCGAGAAAGAACAAGGTGCCGGTTTGCAGCGCTTCGGTCATGGAGACGCCAAAGCTCGCGGCAATGGAGGCGCTGGTGAAGCCTACCGCCAGCACCTGCATGGCGTCCGCCGCCCAGACCAGCCCGAAAATGCCCAGCAGGCGCCACTGGAACCGCCCTGCCCCGGCGCGATCGAGAATGCTGTCGACGCTGTGCATGGCCCTGCCTCCCATAATGCGCGCTGTTAGGGCCTTAGCGAAAAACTGCGGATCTGCCGAGGGCACAAACCGGCAGTTCCGACTAATGGATGAGGATTTGCCCGAGAGTTGCGGGAACAAGCCAGCTCCCCGCGGTTGCTAGTAAAACGATCGTTGTACAGGCGCGCGAGATGGACAAGCGGAACAGCATTGTGGCCGGGGCGAGCCGGATTTTCGAGCTCAGCGGCTTTCGAGGGGTTGGGGTGGATGCCGTTCTCGCGCCCTCCGGCACTTCGACGCGCACGCTTTACAAGCATTTCGGCTCCCGCGACGCGCTGGTGTGGGCGGTGCTCGAAGATCGGCACCGCCAATTCATGCGGCAGCTGTGGGGCAACGATCCCGCCGATCCGGTAGGCGATCTCTTTGATCAGTTGCAGCTGTGGCTGGACGCGCATGGCGCGCGTGGCTGCATGCTGCTGCGGGCGCGCAGCGAATATGCGGGGAGCAGCGCCGACATCGTCGCGCTCGTGCGGGACCAAAAGGGTGAGTTCGAGCGCGAAATCGCCCGCCGCGTGGAGTTGGTCCTCGGTCGGGCGGATGCGAGGCTGGCCCGTCAGGTCTGGCTGCTGTTTGAAGGCGCCACCGCCGCGGCCAGCGTCGTCGACCCGCACCTTGCCGTGGGGGATGCGCGGGATGCGGCGCTGTTGCTGGTCGCAGCGGCGCGGGGGCAAACAGCATGAGCGGCCAAGGCAATCTCGTGGCGGCGGCCTTTGCGCTCACGGCGCTGACCTATGGGCTGGCGCGGTTTGCCTATGGGTTGATGCTGCCCGATATCCGGGTGGAGCTCGATCTGGATGCCGCCACCGCCGGCTGGATCGGGGGCAGCGCCTTTGCCGCTTATTGCCTGGGCATTGGCGCTAGCCTTGTGGCCGGCAGGCGCTTTGGGCCGCGCCCGCTGACCGTTGTCACGAGCCTTGCCCTCGCTATTGCGCTGGGCGGGCTCAGCACGGGACTGACCTCGCCGCCGCTGGCCACGGCCGTGGCGCACGCCCTGCCCGAAGCGGCGCGACCGCGAGCCAACGGCGCCATCAATGCCGGCACCGCGGCGGGCATCATCCTTTCCGGCCTCGCCGTCTTGCTGTTCGCCGGCAGCTGGCGGGGGCTTTACCTGGTTTTTGCTACGCTCGGGGTGCTGACCAGCCTTTGGCTTTGGCGGGCGATCCCCGGGGGCCGGCCCCCTGCGCCGACACAGGTTGCCTCGGGCAAAACCCTGCTCCGCCGGGGCCTTGTGCCTCTTGGCATCGCCGCGCTGCTGGCGGGGGCTGCGAGCACGGCGGTCTGGACCTTTGGCGCCGATATCTTACGCGGCGATGCGCGCCTGGATGATCGG
>JAQSXP010000038.1 GCA_029256605.1 Devosia sp.
CTGGCGGATGCGCGCATCCTTGATCACCGGATCCTGGGTGCCGTAAACAAGCACGTGCGAGTTGGCGAGCACCACCGAGCGCGTCTCGATATCCTCATACCCATTGAGCTGCGGGATCTGGTCCGGCGCGACATTGGTGATGATGTCGAATTCGCCTGAGACGAGGCCGGCAACGCGGGTCGAGGGCTCTGGGATTTCGCGAAAGGTCACCGAAGCCGCAGTCGGAGTACCGCCGAAATACTCGTCAAAGGCGACGAGGCGGATGGATTCGTCGGCCTTGTATTCGTCCAGCATGAAGGGACCGGTGCCGACAGGGAACATGGGCAGGCCGCCATCAGTGGCAGCCTTGGCTTCCCAGTCGGCCTTGTTGACGATCCAGGAGGCCCAGGACGACAGGCGATGCTCGAGCAGCGGATCGGGTGCCTTGGTAACGAACTGAACGGTGTGGTCGTCGATCGCCTTGACCTCGGCCAGAACCGAAAAATAGGACGGGCCTTCGGGAAGAAGGGCGTTTTCGCCGCTCAGGCGTTCGGGTGAAAAGGTGAACACCACGTCTTCGGCGGTCAGCGGTGCGCCGTTGTGGAAGGTCACATCCTCGCGCAGTTTGACCTCGAGGGTCACGTCGTCAAGGCGCTTCCACTCGGTGGCCAGGCTTGGTACCAGTTCGGAACCGCCGCCGCCTTCTGCCGAAAGGAATTCGCGGCGGATCAGAGTGTCGAAGACACTGTAGTTGATGCGCGTGCCGACATTGGAAAGCTCCTTGGCGGGTTCCAGTGTTGCCGGGAGGTCGGCCACGCCGACCACGAGGTCGGGACGGTCCTGTGCCATGGCGAGCGTGGACGTCGCGGCAAGCAGGAACGCCGCCGTTGCGCCCAGAAGGGTCTTTCTGAAGGAAGAAGCGAATCGGATCATTGCGCGGCCCCGGCTGCGGTTGGAATGGCGGGGTAGCTAAGGCAGCTGTCTGACACTCGGACGACAGCAATGTGTCAGTTCCGCTAAAGTCCTGCGCAAATTATGCGACGACACGTTTGTGTTTCGGCAGCTTTCAGGAAATTCGCGCCACCGCGTCAAAGTTCGAAACGGGGGCGCACTACGGTCTGCCTCTACGAGGCTTGAGCGCTGCGATCGCCTAGGTGGCGGGCTCCTCGATGTCAGCCATGATCTCTTCGAGCCGCGAGAAGCCGATCCCGGTGCCTGCTTCGCGAACCTCGCCATGGGCCGTGCTGCTGAAGACCGCCTGCTCGGTGAAGGTCATGAGGGTCTTGCCGTCTCCGCCTTCAAACTCGACCGTGACCAGCGACGACGAGAGGGGCGCACCATCCGCTCGCATAACGTAGGCGTAGACGATGCGCTGGCGAGGATGAACCTCAAGGAAGTGAGCAAGCATGGTCTGCTCGATGCCGTCGGGCGTGCGCCAAGCCAGGACCTCCTGTCCATCAACCCGGAAATCAAACCGGTCGTCGATCACGTGCCAGTCAGGGTGGCAGGCAGTCCAGCGGCGCTTCAAATCATGTTCGGACCAGAAGCGGAACGCGTGCGCGGGTGTGCCCGGTAGTTCTCGCTTGATGACGAACGATCTGTGGTGAATGGATGCACTCATCAGTGATCCTCCTTTTCGGGAATCTCCGACATCAAGCTGGCAAGGCGATCGAACGCAGCGTTCATTTCGCGCTGTCGCTGATCGACCCAATCGGCCAACACAGCAAAGGCTTCCTGACGTATCCGGTAGGTTCGTGTGCGCCCCTCCTTCTGGCTGATGACGATCCCCCCGTCTTCCAGCGCTTTGAGGTGCTTGAGCACTGCCGGCAGCTGAACGTTGGCCGGTGCGGCCAGCTCGGTCACCGTTGCCGGCCCCTGACACAGGCGCTGCACAAAGCCGCGGCGGTGCCGGTCGGCCATGAGCTGGAACACCCGGTCTAGGCCGTCCTGGTTCGTCATGACAGTGGCTCCAGGAACTGCCGCGGCATGGCCTCTCGATAAGGAAAGAACTCGAAGTAGGGCTGCGCCTCGGACAGCACGCGTTCAACGGAAGGTCGTGCGAGAAGGCGCTCAAGGTAGCCCTGCAACTGTGGGCTATCAGTTCCGGCGGGATGGACGATCGTCGAGAAGAACAGGGCTGGCAATGCCGAGCAATCCGCCATGGTGAAGGTTTCACCAGCAATCCACGGCGCCTTATGGAGCTGTCCTTCGATCATCCTGTAGGCCGTATCGAGTGTGGTTCGCGCTTCCACGACGCCATAAGGGTCTGCCGCGCCCTCGGGGCGTATGCGATCCCCGACGATTTTCTGCATGGGCACGCTGACATAAAGGTCAAAGAAACGATCCCACAGACGCACCTCCAGCTGACGCTCCGCATCGTTGGGGATCAGTTGCACAGGACCAGGATAGTGGCTCTGCAGGTATTCGATCATGATGCTGGTTTCGGCGACTATGCGGCCGGTCTTGCTGTCATAGAGAACCGGGATCTTGCCAACCGGCCAGCGTTCAAGGAGCGCTGCCGCAGAGCCCGGGCTCGAGAAGTCAACGAGGCTAGCCTGGAAGGGCGTGTCGTTCTCATACAGGGCGATGAGCACCTTGTGGCAAAAAGAAGCCAGGGGATGCAGGTACAGGGTGAGGCTCATGGCATGACTCTCAGTTTCCTTGCAAGGAAACTATTAATACGCTGTCGCAACTAAGGCAACCCACTTCCGGAGGAGCAGAGTGTGCGTAGCACTCGATGAAGGCGCCGATCGCATGGCACTCCGGGCGGTGGTTTCCAGGTCCGCTTTCGGGTCCGCGCTGGTGCAGCGTGAACGGCCGACATGGGGCGCTTCGCCGACGCCGCCAGTGCGCTCGTCGGCGAAGTCTGTGCGATGAGATTTCTGTGGCCTCGGATAACGACATGGCGTCATCAACGTCTACACCAAGGTATCGGACTGTGTTTTCGGTCTTGCTGTGACCGAGCAGGATTTGAATGGCTCGCAAGTTTCCTATGGCTTTGTAGATGAGTGATGCTTTGGTTCTACGCAGGGAGTGAGTGCCATACTCCTCCGCTGTCAAACCGATGGCCGTCACCCATTCATTGACCAGCCTCGCATATTGACGGGTGCTCAGCTGGCCTGCAGCTGCGCCGCGGCTCGGGAATGCAAAATCATCCACACTGCCACCTCGACGCTCAAGGCAGGCAAGCAGGCTGGACCTGGTGTCCGAGATTATCTCGAACTGGACCGGTCTTCCTGTCTTCTGCTGAACAACCATGGCTCGAGTACGGATCGCCGGTCCGGCCACGAGGGTGCCGATCTTGATCTTCACCAGATCGCAGCCTCAAAGCTTGCTATCGATGGCCAGGTCGAAAAGCGACCAGTGCCTCATCCTGCCCTCACGGTCCAGAAAGAAGCGGATTGACCAAATCTGCTTAATCTTCAATGCGGGTTTAGCGCCAACCTACCTGCCGGCGTTCCAAGCAGGTTTGCCTGCCGCAGCAGGGTCATACTGTGAGGTCCCCGTTACAATTTCTCTCTTGGCCAAAGCGGCCGTGAGAGAAACGATTGTGGACGTCACCAGAGGCAGGTGCCAACCCCATGTCAGTCATCCAGATATTGGTCGCATAATCCCCACAAGCTGCCACTGGTCGGGCGGAGCAACGACGCTTTGTGCTCTTGACGAAGCAGGAAAGCACCGATAGCCTCCATAATAGAAAGACGTTTCTATCAGGTAGAAAATGGCTAAAGAGGCGGAGAGGCATGTTCAAGCGGTAGCTGCAGCACTTGAAGTGCTGGCCGCCTTCGACGCCGACCGGCCTCTGCGGCTGAAGGAGATTTATGAGCGGACCGGACAACATCGGAGCCGGTTGCTTCGCCTGCTTGGGACGCTTGAGGCTTACGGCTTCATCGAAAGCAATGAGCGTGAAGGCACCTATGCGCTGGGTCGGGTGCTCCACACCTTCGGCACGATGGTGCAGGAGCGCTTCGAGCGGCTCTCTGACAGCGTACGCCCAGCGCTTAAGCGCCTTGTCGCGGCCACCGGGGACACTGCCTTTTTCTCGAGTGCCCAGGGCATGAACCGCCTGGTCGTCGCCAGCGAGGAATCCACCGAGGCGCTGCGGTTCACGGCCAAGGAAGGTCAGACCCGCCCGCTTCATCTGGGGGCCAGCAGCAAGGTGCTGCTCGCGTTTGGCGACGCCGGGACGTTGGAACGAGCCATGATGGCAGTTCCCGACGACGAGCGCGGCGCTCTAGAGCCTGAACTCGCCGCGATCCGGGAGGCCGGCTTTGCCGTCAGCAGTGGCCAGGTGACGGCCCACGGTTTCGCTGTCGCAGTTCCGGTCCTGCGGCAGGGCGCCTCAGGTTGCGACGTGCTGACCCTGGCCGGCCCGCTCGGCAAACTCGGGCCGGACCTTATCAATCGTTACGTCGAGGAGTTGCGCCGCGAGGCGGCGCTCCTGCACGCGACGCTCCCGCCTTTCGCCGCCGCATCCGCGGCTACAGCCCCCAAATCAAACGAGGAGAGTTGAATGGAACAGACGCGCGCACAGGTCGAGAAGGACTACGAGGAATATAAACAGGCTGGACGTGTCTGGGGACAGGTGCCGGTGGAACGGATCGCCAAGATCAAGTTCCCGCGCCCCAGCGCCGAGGTTATCGCCGAATTCCAGAAGCTCGACGACCTGACGACCACCATATCGGACGTCCTGGATTCGCTCGGCGTGCGGGGGGCGATCGCTGGCTCGCACCTGCGTCCCATCGAACAGGGCAAGAAGATCGTTGGCACGGCCTGCACCGTGCGCAGCATTCCCGAGCGCAAGACACCAACCCGCGGCTATGCCGACAAGGACTTCATCAAGATGTCCACCCGCGAGTCCTACTACCTCGGGGAGGCCGGCGACGTGCTGGTCTGCGATTTCGGCGGCAATCTCGACACCTCCAACATGGGCGGCCAGTCGGTGACGGTGGCCAAGTCCATGGGCTTTGTCGGCGCGATCGTGAATGGCGCGGTCCGCGACGTGGATACGATCCGCAAGGCCGGCTATCCGGTCTGGAGCAAGGGGGTGACCCCGATCACCGGCAAGTTCCGGATGGAAGCGGTGGAGCTCAACGGCGCGGTGACCGTGCATGACATCGTGGTGCATGCCGGCGACCTGATCGTTGCCGACGATTCCGGCGTCTGCTGCATTCCCTCCGAATATATCGAGACCGTTCTGGCGCAGGTGAAATCTATCCTGGCCGAAGAAGAGCGCATGCGTGAGCTGATCGAGTCTAAGCGCCCGCTCGACGAGCTCCGCCCGCTGTACCGCAAGCGTTACTCGTAACCACAAGGGGAGCCGTTAACGGCTCCCCCACAACAAAAATCTACGGGATGAGGCATCGGTGCGGCAGGTATTGACCAATACAGACTTTCTCAGCGGGGTGCTTTTCGTCGCGCTGGGCGGCGGATTCGCACTGATCTCCTTCAACTACGGATTCGGCACCCCGTCCGAGATGGGATCGGGTTATTTCCCCCGCGTCCTAGGCTTTGGGGTGCTCATCGTTGGTCTGGTGCTGGTCGTCAAGGCGTTCCTGCGCGCCAGGGCGCGGGGCGACGCTGTGGTGGCGTTCCCAATCAGACCGACGCTGCTGGTGCTGGGCTCCCTCGCGGCGTTTGCGCTGCTGTTGCGTCCGCTGGGGCTGGCCATCACCACCCTGGCATTGATCGGCGTTGCGGGCTTTGCCACTCCGGACCGCAAGCTGCGCGAGATCGCGATGCTGGCGATTGGGATGTCGGTGTTCGCCTGCGTGGTCTTTGTTGAACTGCTCAAAGTTCCGCTGCCCCTCTGGCCAAGGGGATTCTAATGGACATCTTTTCAAATCTCGCGCTCGGCCTCAGCGTCGCTGTCACGCCGTGGAACATCCTCTACTGCTTCATGGGCGTCACGCTGGGCACCCTAATCGGCATCCTGCCCGGCATCGGCCCCATCGCCACCATGGCCATGCTGCTGCCGGCCACCTATGCCTTCGAGCCGACGTCGGCGCTAATTATGCTCGCCGGCATCTACTACGGCGCTCAGTATGGCGGCTCGACCTCGGCGATCCTGCTCAAGCTGCCAGGCGAATCGTCGGCGGTCGTCGCTACGCTCGACGGCTATGCCATGGCGCAGAAGGGCAAGGCAGGGCTCGCTCTGGCGCTCGCCGCCATCGGTTCGTTCATCGCAGGTACCATCGGCACGCTTATCCTCGCGGGTTTTGCCCCGGCATTGGCCAAGCTGGCGGTGACCTTCGGCGCCGCCGAATATTTCGCTTTGATGGTGCTTGGCCTTGTCGCCGCCATTGTCCTGTCGTCCGGGCCGCTGCTGAAGTCGATCGGAATGCTGATGCTCGGCCTCCTGTTCGGGCTCGTCGGGTCAGACATCAATTCGGGGGTGGACCGCTTCACTTTTGGCCAGCCCGAACTCTCGGGCGGGGTCAATTTCGTCGTCGTCGCGCTGGGGCTGTTCGGCATTTCGGAAATCCTGCTCAACCTCGAGAAGCGTGAGGAGCGCCGGCTAGTGTCCTCCTCGCTGGGCGGTTTGTGGCCGTCATGGCGAGACCTGCGCCAAGCATTACCGGCCATGTTGCGCGGCTCGGGATTGGGTGCCGTGCTCGGCATCCTCCCCGGCGGCGGCGTGACGATGTCCTCTTTTGCCTCCTACACGCTCGAAAAGCGCATCTCCAAGCACCCGGAACAGTTCGGCCACGGTGCACCCCAGGGCCTCGCCGGTCCGGAATCGGCCAACAACGCGGCGGCACAGACCTCGTTCGTGCCGTTGCTGACGCTGGGCATCCCCTCGAACGGCGTCATGGCTATGATGATGAGCGCCATGCTGATCCACAATATTCAACCGGGCCCGCAGATTATCACTAACTCCCCGGACCTGTTCTGGGGGCTGATCGTCTCGATGTGGATCGGCAACCTGATCCTCGTGGTGCTCAACCTGCCGCTGATCGGCATGTGGGTGAAGCTGCTGACCATTCCCTACCGCCTTTTGTTCCCGGCGATCCTGCTGTTCTGCTGCATCGGCCTATACAGCGTGCAGAACAGTGTTTTCGATGTCTATCTGGCGATCGGCTTCGCGGTGCTCGGCTACGTGTTCATCAAACTCAAATGCGATCCCGTACCGTTCTTGCTGGCTTTCATCCTGGGCCCGATGCTCGAGGAAAATTTCCGCAGGGCAATGCTGGTTGCCCGTGGCGACGCTGGCGTCTTTCTGACCCGCCCCATCAGCGCCACGATGCTCGCCGTCGCGCTCGCCTTGCTCTGTTTCGCCGTGATCCCGCAGATTCGCAAATCCAGGAAGGTCGCCTTCCAGGAGGATTAGGTCAGTCGACGCCTCAAAGTTCGACTAACAAGGAGGAGTATCCACATGACTAAGATTATGATTGCCTGCACGGCCGTGACTCTGAGTTTTGCCGCGTTGCTGTCGTCCGCATCGGCCCAAGACTGGCGCCCCAGCCGCGCCGTTGACCTGATCGTGCCGTCGGGTGCAGGCGGTGGCCACGACAACAACGCTCGCATCCTCGCCTCGGTAATGGAAAAGTATGCGGGTCAACCCATCAACGTCATCAATCAGCCGGCAGGTGCCGGCGTCGTCGCCTATAACGAGATGCGCAATGCTGAGCCCGACGGTCAGACTGTCGGTCAGGTATCGGTTTCAATCGTGTCGGATCAGTTCCGCATCGAAGGCGTGGACTACAATAAGGACTCCTACGCCTACATTGGTCAGATTTCGGCCGACCAGAACGTGCTGGTCGTAACCGCAGACGGTCCTTACGGCGACATGGACATCACTCAGTTCCTCGCTGCAGCTAAGGACGCTGCTGATCCGATCGCCTTCGGCGTATCGGGTAACTGGACCAACCACGACTATACCCGCTACCAGATCGAGCAGGCGGCGGACGTTTCGTTCCTGCGCGTTCCGATAAAGGGTGGGGCGCAGATCGTGCTGTCCATGCTGTCCGGCGACGTCCAGGTCGGTGCGCTTTACCCCTCCGAGATCAAGTCCCAGGTCGATGCGGGGGCATTGAAGCCACTGGCGCATAACGGAACCGAGCCGCTCGCTGCGTGGCCTGACGTCCCCAGCTTCACCTCGCTGGGTCTGCCGGTCAACCTCGCCATCTGGCGTGCCCTGGTGCTGCCTAAGGAAACTCCCGAGGACATCCGCGCCGGTTGGGAATCGATCCTTGAGCAGACCATGAACGATCCGGCGGTCAAGGAAGGCTATGCGACGGCCGGCATCGGCTACGCCTACCTTAACAGCACCGATACGGTCGCCCTGGTCGATGAGGCCGAGACGGCTTATCGTACGATCTCGGAAGAAGCGGGCGTGACGCGCGAAGCCCAGTAGTCGGCCCCCGCCCATGCGCTCGGGTGTTAACGGCCGCACCCGAGAACCCGCACCATCGATGAAGGAGCCTCTGCATGGATACAGAGGCTCCTTGCTTTGGCGAAGGTGGCGACCATCGCCCGTAGTTCCCCCACGTCCATATGCCCTAGGTGGCTCGCTATCGAGGCAAGCAACGAGTTGACCACCGCGCATTTCGCCTAAGCGAAAACCGAGTGATTCCGTTGCCCCAGCCATGGTAATCACTAGAAAAATGGGATGCTATTCGCTGGTAGCGGAGGTTCGCAAATCTGCCGACCGAACGCAATGTCTGCCTTCTTGGAGGCTTCCCCAAAAAGCTGCCTATCTGCTCTCCACTACAATTGTCTTTTGCCGAGGTCGTCGGCAAACGGCAGCTTTCGGGAATCTGGGGAAGCCACCTGAACGGCGGAAATGGGGTCGTAAGCTGCCTAAGCGGCAAGGAAGAATGCAGGGGTGCGGCTATTGCGCGCTCCCGATGTGAACCAGCATCTTGCTTCGGAGGTGTCGGGGAAGGTGTCGGGAAGAAAACCCCGGCCTCTTGCGAAGCCGGGATTGGTTGGTCGGAGTAGAGTGATTCGAACACTCGACCCCCTGCTCCCGAAGCAGGTGCGCTACCAGGCTGCGCTATACTCCGTCAGGACGCGTGGGGGTTGTTGGCGCGGGGACCCTGGTCGGGCCGCCACCCCTCGCGATGGCGGCTTTATAGCCGCGCCGGGCGAGGCATTCAAGCACTCTCGAACAAGCAATTTGAGAGCTTCACTGCGTGTTGCACAGCGCCGGCAAAGCGTGTAGGAACCGCCGCAGTTGGGGCGTCGCCAAGTGGTAAGGCACCGGTTTTTGGTACCGGCATTCCTAGGTTCGAATCCTAGCGCCCTAGGGAAAGGTTGCAGCGCGGTGGACGCCGCTTGCACTCTAATCTGTGACTAGCACTGATATACCGTGGGCCAAAGAGCGCATTACCGCCCTGCGGTCGGGCGAGCCGCGGCGGCCGCCGAACACGGTGCATTTGAGCGCCGCGGCGGTGTTGGCGAAGGCAACGGCATCCCGGATGCTGCGGCCTTCGGCTAGGGCCAGCGTGAAGG
>JAQSXP010000417.1 GCA_029256605.1 Devosia sp.
GACATCTGGAACTGCTCGGACAGCGTCACCTCGTCGAGCGGGCTCCCCGGATCAAGAGTAAGATCGAGGATGGACTGCCGCAGCGCTTGATAGACCTTTTGCGCGCCAGATCCCCGAACCCGGGCGGCATCGCTGCTGGTCTTGGCGTTTTCGCTGCTCTTGGCCTTCACTGCGCTGTTCTCCGGAGTTTGCCGCGCTGGGGGGGGCGAGCTCAGAAAGCCCATGCACGTCCAGCAGCGCGCAAGCTTATCGGCAATCGCGGCTCTTCGACAACGTGGCAAAAGCCCCGAGGCTTAGGACAGGGTTGAAAGTCCTTACTGTCGACAAAAAGGATACAAAGTGGCAAAGTGTCTCTAGCGGCAGGCCGCGGGCCTGCATAGACATGCCGACTGGCCAAAGAGGAAAAAATGAAAACCGACATATTCACCGGCGTGATCCCAGCCCTGATGACCCCGTGCAAGCCTGACCGCCGCCCGGACTTTGATGAGCTCGTGCGCAAGGCGACCGAATTGGTCGCTGCGGGCATGTCTGGCGTGGTGTATTGCGGCTCCATGGGGGATTGGCCCCTCCCCGCTGGCCTGCCGGTGATTGTCGGCACCGGCGCCATCAACACCGCCTCGGCGGTGGGCCTTGCGAAACACGCACAGCAGATCGGCGCAGCGGGCCTCATGGTCATTCCGCGCGTCCTCTCGCGCGGCAATTCGCCGACGGCGCAGCGTCACCATTTCGAAGCCGTTCTCGCCGCAGCGCCAGACCTGCCGGCCGTGATTTACAACAGCCCGCATTACGGCTTCGAGACCAAGGCCGATTTGTTTCAGGCTCTGCGCGCCAAGCATCCCAACCTTGTTGGCTTCAAGGAATTTGGCGGCCGCGCCGCCATGACCTACGCCGCCGAGCACATCACCAGCGGCAATGACAATGTGGTCCTGATGGCGGGCGTCGATACGGGCGTCTACCACGGCTATGTCAAAGCCGGCGCGACCGGGACCATCACCGGCATCGGTAACGCTCTTCCCCGGGAAGTTCTGCATCTGGTGGCGTTGTCGAAAGCCGCCGCTGCCGGGGACCCTGACGCGCGCCTGCGCGCCCGCGAACTGGGCGAGGCGCTCGAAGTGCTCTCCACTTGGGACGAAGGCACTGACCTGGTGCTCTACTACAAGTTCATGCTCGAGCTGCAGGGCGAGGAGGCCTACCATCTTCACTTCAACCCGACCGACGAGCTGTCACCGAGCCAGCGCGCTTGGGCACAAACGCAGTTCAACCAGTTCAGAGACTGGTACGCGCAATGGAGCACGCTTCCGGGTGCCGTGCAAAATTATACACGGTGAGGTATAGCTGATCGCAAAGAAGGCTCCCCATTGGGGAGCCTTCCCGTTTGCGGCAATGTACCGGTGACCCATGATCGACCATATCGAACTGCCCGAACTGACCGCGATTGGTATCGAGGTCAAAGCCCCCAAGGCAGAGCTGAGCCAGGCACTCGCAGCGGCCTGGACCCGCCTCTATGAGACCGACACGGGAGCCACGAGCTTTCTTGCCGCCACCGTCGGTAGCGAGGATGGACTTTCGCGCGAATTCATCGGCTATCTTGCCGGCCGCAAGAGCGATGTGCCGGAGGGTATGATCCGCTTCGACCTTCCGGCGCAGCGCTATCTGCGGCTCCAGCATGAAGGGCCGCCCGAAGGCATTCCGGATGGCTTTGCGCAGCTTCATGCCTATGCCCATGCCAACGGGCTCACCACAACAGGCTTGATGCTTGACTTTGGCTACATCCCTGGCCTGCCCGCGGCCCGCCATGAGCTGCATCTGGCCCTCGCGCCCGAGATTTTGCGCCTCGGCTAGCAACTCCAACGCGCGGTGCTGGTTTGCCAGCAAGCACTCTCTGTGCTGATTGGACGTGCAGCGGCCGCGCGCTTTCGAAGACGCGGCAACAAGGAAAACCAATATGACTCCCCTCCTCGGCGCCCTGCTGATTGTCGCCCTGATCGGCGTCAGCGTGGTGGTGTCGCTGTCCGAAATCGCCTTTGCCGCGGCTCGGGAGGTGCGCATTCGCGCGCTGGCCGAAGCAGGTGACAGCCGCGCCCTCCGCTTCGTGGCTTTGCGCGACGATGCTGGCAATGTCATCACCGCCTTGCAGATCGTGACCAACGCGGTTTCGATCCTGGCCGGTACGCTCGGGCATGATGCCTTCGGCCCCGTGTTTGCCGATGGTCTGCGCCTGATCGGTGTCAGCGCCGAGCTGGCGCTGCCCATCGGATCGGTACTGGCCTTTTTGCTGGTCACCATGCTGTTTGTGCTGCTGGCCGACTTGACGCCCAAGCGCATCGCCATGCTGGTGCCCGAACAGGTCGCACTCGCTCTGGTCTGGTTCGCTTGTCCGAGGTGATCATCGGCTGGTTCAACATCGAGTCCAAAGTGGCTGCCGACGAAGTCACGGCCGAGGACTTCCGGCTTATCCTGGCCGGCGGTGCCGCTTCGGGCATGCTGATGAAAAACGAACATCGGCTGATCGAAAATGTTCTTGCGCTCGAGTTGCGCAGCGTCACCTCGGTGATGACCATTCGCGACGACATCGTTTATCTCGACATCAGCGACCCCCATGAGGTGCAGCAGGACAAGGTGCGCCGCCGACCATTTTCGCATTACCCCATCTGCGACGGGGGCATCGACGCGGTGATTGGCTGTGTTCGCGCCGAGGACGTGCTGGTCACCGCCATGGACAAGCATGGCGAGGTGGATTTCGCCAAGGCCCGCCGCGACGTGCTGTCGGTGCCCGACACGCTCAATGTTTGGGAGGTCCTTGCCGAGTTCCAAGCCCAGAGCACGGGGTTTGCGCTGGTTGTCAGTGAATATGCCCATGTGGTTGGTGTCGTCACCTTCAAGGACCTCATGGGCGCCTTGATGCAGGGCCTC
>JAQSXP010000418.1 GCA_029256605.1 Devosia sp.
GTTCGTGCTGCCCATCCGCACGGCCCATGCGGGCGAACAAGCGTTGATCCAACTCCTCCTCGCCCTCAAGCAGCTGATCGACGCGATCACTGCGCCTGAGAACGAGCATCCGGCCTCTGCTCTCACCGCCGCCGCTGGCGAGGTGGACCGGGCTTTCGCCGATGTGGTCAGGGCCTATGGGCCGATGCGCAGCTTCTGGACCATGGGCGTGGTCGAGGCCAAGACCCACGAACCGCTGCGCCGCGCCAATCTGCTGGTTCATGCAGCTCATCTGCTTGAGCACAGTTTCCGCAAAGCCAAGCCCACCGAAACAGAACTGCACGAGCTTGCCTCGATCGGCGAGCGCCTCGAGGCAGCGGCAAACCACGCCGATACTAGGCAACTCCCCGATGCGGCCCAAACCACCGCGGCACACGAGGCCCAAGAGGCCATCACCGACGAGCCGGTCAGATACGCCATCGAGATCATGTCCGAGGCACTTCGGCAGGTCGAGACCGGGGAATAAGGTCGTACCCAGCCTTTGAGGCGAAGGTCACAGGACCAGCAGCCACACCGCCGCCATCGCCATGGTCAGTATTGTAACCACGACACCCGCCCGGGAGAACTCGCCAAAGGAAATGGTGAAGCCATAATCCTTGGCCCGTTCCACCATGATGATGCCGGCAAGGCTGCCGAACACCAGCAAATTGCTGGAGAAATGCGTACCGAGCGACAGCGCCGCACCGTAAAGCGCGTCCCCACTGGAATGCAGATACGGCACCAACATGATCACGGCCGGGTTGTTGCCCACGATATTGCTGACGATGCTGCTGACCCAGAACAGCGTGAAGGGCTGCTGCAGATCGATACCGGCATGGGCTAGGTGCGACAGCAGCGTCTGGGGCAGACCGGTGTTGGACACCGCGGCATTTACGACGAAGAGGCCCATGATCAGCAAGATGAGGTCGCCATCGACCTGCTTGAGCATATCGGTGGAGGAAACCCGGCGGCTGAGCAGCAGCACCCCTGCAGCCGTCAGCGCAATCAGTTCGCGCGGCCAGGGGCTGAAGATGAAGGCTACCACCACCGCCAGTGCCACCACTGCGGCCTTGATGGTTTCGGGCATGGAAAACGGAGTCTCGTCAGTGCTTTGCGCCGGAGACTTCGCATCCTGATTCTGGTTCAGCTCCCACCGGCTGCGATAGAGCCAACTCACGACCACCCAGATGATGGGCAAGGACAGCAGGGCGGGCAGCGCCGTCAGCTCGGAAACGCCGGCGAAGGACAGGTTGAGCTTTTGCGCCGCGATCATGTTCTGCGGGCTGCCGATAATGGTGCGGGACGCCCCGGCATTGGCCGCGAAGCAGAAGCCAAGCAGGAAGGGAATGGGGTTGAGCTTGCGGTTGAGGGTGATCGACATCAGCAGCGGCGTCATGGCGACTGCCACCACATCATTGGTCAGAAACGCCGCCAGCAACCCGCCCACTGCGATCAGGATTGCCAGGAGGGTGGGCGCCGACACCTGGGCCGCCGCTACCTTGCGCGCCGTCCAGCCATAAAAGCCGGACACCAGGAAAGCCGCAGACACGACCATGAGGCCGAACAACATGGCGATACTGGGAAAATCGACCGATTGCCACGCCGCCTCGGGCGCGATCGCCCCCGTCGTCATCATCGCCATGGCCCCGATGACGGCGGCGCCGGTGCGGTCGACCTTGAACCCGGGAAAGCCCCCAAGGGCCATCGCCACATAGACCAGAACAAAGATCAGGATCGTGAGGTCCATGGCGGTGCGGTCCATCAAGAAAGGAAGGTGATGGCGGCCGGAACAGCCAAGTCCCGCCCGCTTGAAGCGCCGCTTAGTTTTTGATCCCCGTCTTCATGTTCCAGAGGCCAAAGGCTTGTTCGCCAAGAAGCTTTTCATCCAGCCCTTCCCGCTGCACGTCTTCGGCGGCATAGATGACAACGACGAGGATACCCACGATCTGCACCAGCAACTGGCGCGGACCGGCGGAAACGGCGTTGATGTGGGAGCTCGCAAGCAGGCCGATCAGGATTGAGCCGGTGATGCCGCCTACGCCATGGGCGCGGAACACTTCGAGCGTATCATCGACCTTGAGCCAGGACTGGATGTATTTGGCGTAATAGCAGGCGGTGGCGCCCACCGCGCCGATCAGCAGTGCCGCCATGGGCTCTACATAGCCCGAGGCGGGCGTGATGGTTGCCAACCCGGTGACAGCACCAACGAGCAGGCCCGAGAAGGTCGGGTGCCCGGTCTCGCGCCATTCCCAGAACATCCACACCAGCATGGCAACTGAGCCGGCCAACATGGTGTTGGTGAAAGCATAGGCCGCGAGCGCATCGGCCCCGTAGGCGCCGCCGGCATTGAAGCCGAACCAGCCAAACCACAGCAGGCCTGCGCCAAGGGCAACCAGCGGCAGGCTAACCGGAGCGGAACTACCTTCCGGCACGGCGCGCCTGCCTAGGTATCGAGCCGTAACCAGTGCGGAAATGCCAGCCGAAGCATGGATCACGATGCCGCCGGCAAAGTCCACCACACCCAGGCGCGACAGGAACCCGCCGCCCCAGATCCAGTGGGCCACGGGCAGGTAGACGATGATCGTCCACA
>JAQSXP010000039.1 GCA_029256605.1 Devosia sp.
GGATTGTGGCTGGCCGACAGTACGAGGCCGCCAAAGGCGCCGTAGTGGCGAATGATGTGGCTGGCCGCCGGCGTCGAGAGCAGGCCGTTCTGCCCCACCATCACCTTGCCAAAGCCATTGGCAGCCGCGATGCGGATTGCCTTTTGGATGGCCACATCATTGTAGAACCGGCCATCGCCGCCGATCACGAGGGTCTGGCCCGCAAACCCTTCGAGCGAGTCAAAAATGGCCTGGATGTAGTTCTCGACATAGTTGGGCTGCTGGTAAACGGTTACGCGCTTGCGCAGCCCGGATGTGCCCGGCTTCTGGTCGGGGTAAGGCGTGGTTTCAATCGTCTTGATCATCGTCATTCTTGAGCCGGAGAAGAGAGGCGTAAAGGTCTGCATAAAGGCCCGCGCTGGTTTCCCAGGACACATCAGCCTTCATGCCACGGCGTTGCATTTTCTTCCAAACCTTGTCCTGGCGGTAAAGCCGGACGGCTTTGCGCAGGGCTTCAGCAAGAGCCTCGACACTGTTGGGCGCAAACTGAAATCCGGTGGCAACTTCCGCCTGCAGCGCGGCGGGATTGGCGTCGATCACCGTATCGGCCAAACCGCCGATGCGGCTGACAACCGGCACGCAGCCATAGCGCAGGCCATAAAGCTGGGTCAGTCCGCAGGGTTCGAACCGGGAGGGGATCACGATGGCATCGCACCCGCCCTGCATCAGGTGGGAGAGGGTTTCGTTATAGCCCACGACCAAACCCACCTTGCCGGGGTATGCCAAGGCCATCTGCCGGAAGCCGTCCTCGAGAGAAGCCTCGCCCGAGCCCAGCACTGCCAATCGGCCGCCGGCCCGGATCACCTCGGGCACGGCTTGCAGCAGCAGGTCCATGCCCTTCTGATCGGTCAAGCGGCTGACCACGCAGAACAGCGGGCCATCGACCCCGTCGAGGCCGAACTGCTCAACGACCGCCGCCTTGTTGACCCGGCGCATATGGACGGTGCTTGAGGTATATTTCTGCACCAAAGCCGGATCAGTGGCCGGATTCCAGGTCTGGGTGTCGATGCCGTTGAGGATGCCCGCGACAGTATCCTGACGCCCGTTCAGCAGACCCTCGAGCCCGAGGCCGAACTCGGGGGTGCGGATTTCCTCGGCATAGGTGGGGCTGACCGTTGTGACGAAGTCAGCGCATTCCAGCCCCGATTTAAGGTAGGAAATGCCGCCATAGTACTCGACGCCGTGCACGCCGAAAGCTTGGGGCGGCAAACGCAACTGGCTAAAAATCTCGGCGCCGAAAAAGCCTTTGAATGCCATGTTGTGGATGGTCATCACGGTCTTGATCCGGTCCGAGCGGCCGAACTTGATATAGGCCGGCGCCAGACCCGCCTGCCAATCATGGGCATGGATGATCTGGGGGTGATAGCCGCCGACCATACCCATAGCCAGCTCGGCTCCGACCCAGCCCAGCGCAGCGAAGCGCTGCCAGTTGTCCGGCCAGTCCCCGTCCGGGCCGACATAGATATTGCCCGTCCGGGTGTAGAGATGGGGCGCATCGATGATGATCAGGTCGAGCCCGGCCGTGCGGCCGGCCAAGAGCCGTGCCGGGCCGCCAAAGAGATCATCGAGTTCCTTGACCACCCGCCCGCCTTCCATCTGTCCAAGCACGCTAGGATAGCCGGGCACGAGGGTGCGCATATTGACGCCGCGGCCAGCCAGTGCGGCGGGCAAGGCGCCAGTCACATCGGCCAGGCCGCCGGTCTTGATCAGCGGGTAAACCTCTGACGCGACCGAGAGAACTTCGATCATCGGCTC
Organism: Devosia sp.; assembly: GCA_029256605.1. Lineage (GTDB taxonomy): Bacteria > Pseudomonadota > Alphaproteobacteria > Rhizobiales > Devosiaceae > Devosia. The sequence continues at coordinate 1,795 of JAQSXP010000039.1, forward strand.
GCCAGGTATTTGTTGATCATGGGCTGGGTGATCAGCGTCACGCCATCATCGCTGCGGCGGAACCACTTGGCGTCGAACTCGGGATCCTCGCCGACCACGAGACCCTCGGGAATGTTGACGCCGCGATCGATCACCACTTTGCGCAACCGGGCGCTGCGGCCGATGTCGCAATAGGGCAGCACCACCGCTTCGTTGAGTTCCGAATAGGAATGGACGCGCGACCCGGTCGAGAGCAGCGTGCGCTGCAGCGAGCCGCCCGAGATGATGCAATCGCCCGAGACCAGCGAGTTCACCGCCGCACCGCGCCGCCCGTCGTAATCATGCACGAATTTGGCCGGCGGGGTGATCTCGGCATAGGTCCAGATCGGCCAGTCGCGGTCATAGAGATCGAGCTGGGGCTGGATGTCGGTAAGGTCGATTGAGGCCTTCCAATAGGCGTCGATCGTGCCGACGTCGCGCCAATAGGAAACTTCTTCCTTGGACGAGCGCACGCAGGAGCGTGGGAAGCGGTGCGCCCATGCGGTGCCGTTCTTAACGATATAGGGGATGATGTCCTTGCCGAAGTCCCGATTGGAGCCTTCGGTGGCCGCATCGCGCCGCAGCTGCTCCATCAGGAACCGCGTGTCGAACACGTAAATGCCCATCGAGGCCAGCGCCATGTCCGGCTTGTCGGGGATGCCCGGCGGGTCCTTGGGTTTTTCGACGAAATTGACGACGCGGTCGCGGCCATCCACATGCATCACGCCAAAGCCGGTGGCTTCCATGCGGGGCACTTCAAGGCAGCCGATGGTCACGTCGGCCCCGGTGTCCACATGCTGGCGCAGCATGATTTCGTAGTCCATCTTGTAGATGTGGTCGCCCGCCAGGATAACGATATAGCGCGCCCCGGAATCCTCAATGATGTCCATGTTCTGGTACACGGCATCGGCAGTGCCGGCATACCACATGTCCTCGCGCACCCGCTGGCTCGCAGGCAAGACGTCAAAGCTCTCGTTACGCTCGGGGCGCAGGAAGTTCCAGCCGCGCGAGAGGTGACGCAACAGGCTATGCGCCTGGTATTGCGTCGCCACCGAAATGCGGCGAATGCCCGAATTGATGGCGTTCGAGAGCGCAAAATCGATGATGCGCGATTTGCCGCCGAAATACACTGCGGGCTTGGCGCGGCGGTCGGTCAGTTCCATCAAACGCGTGCCGCGACCACCGGCCAACACATATGCCATCGCCTCGCGTGCCAGCGGCGACGGCGCCCGATAATCAGCCATTTAATCCCTCCAAAATAGCCCGGTTTGACCCGGAGCGTTCTTCGGCCCCCGCCGGTTCACGCAGGTTCGAATTTCAAGAACAGTGTCGAAAGCGGCGGCAGATAGATCTCGGCCTCCGCTGGCCAATGCATGCCTTCGACGGGATAAGCGGTCACAGCACCCTGGTTGCCCGTGTTGCTGCCCGAATACCAACCCGCATCGGTGTTGATGCGCTCGATCCACTTGCCGGCCAGCGGCATGGGGATCTTGTAGTTACTGCGCGGCACCGGCGTCATGTTGGACACTACCAGCACCGGATCGGCCCCAGGCGCCTTGCGCAGCCAGGCAAAGACCGAATTGGCGTGGTCATTGCCGATCACCCACTCAAAACCTTCGGGCTCGCAATCGCGCTCATGGAGCGCCGGCAGCTGGCGGTAGGCGGCGTTGAGATCGGCCACCAGCCGCCGCATGCCCTCATGCATGCCCGCCTCAAGGAGCCACCAGTCCAGCGACTGAGCCTCGGTCCATTCTTCCCGCTGGGCGAATTCCTGGCCCATGAACAAGAGCTTCTTGCCGGGATGGCCCCACATGAAGGCGTAGTAGGCGCGTAGATTGGCAAATTTCTGCCAGTCATCCCCCGGCATTTTCTCGATCAGCGACTTCTTGCCGTGCACCACCTCGTCATGGCTGAGCGGCAGCACGAAGTTCTCGGAGAAGGCGTAGACCGTGCCGAAGGTCATGTCGTTGTGGTGGTAGCGGCGGTGGATGGTTTCGCGGCTCATGTAACGCAGGGTGTCGTTCATGAACCCCATGTTCCACTTGAAGCCGAAGCCAAGCCCCCCCGCATCGACAGGCCGGCTGACGCCCGGCCACGACGTGGATTCCTCGGCGATCATGAACGTGCCGGGGTGGAGCCGATAGGCTTCAGAGTTCACGCGTTGCAGGAACTCGACGGCCTCGAGGTTCTCGTTGCCGCCATGCTGGTTGGGCACCCATTCGCCGGGCTGGCGGGAGTAGTCGAGATAAAGCATCGAGGCCACCGCATCGACGCGCAGGCCATCCAAGTGGAACTGCTCGAGCCAATAGAGGGCATTGTTGACGAGGAAGGACACGACCTCACGGCGGCCGAAATTGTAGATCGCCGTGTTCCAGTCGGGATGGAAGCCCTGGCGCGGATCGGCATGCTCGTAGAGCGCAGTGCCGTCGAAATGCGCGAGCCCATGCGCATCGGTGGGGAAATGCGCCGGCACCCAGTCAAGAATGACCCCGATGCCCGCTTCATGCGCCGCATCAACAAAGTGGGCGAAGCCCGCGGGATCGCCGAACCTTGACGTGGGGGCATAAAGCCCCGTCGGCTGGTAGCCCCAGCTCGGATCATAGGGATGCTCGGTGATCGGCATCAGCTCGATATGGGTGTAGCCCATATCGGCGGCATAGGGGACGAGCTGCTCGGCCAGCTGCTCATAGGACATGAAGCCGCCATCGGGCTTGCGCCGCCACGATCCCAGATGCACCTCATAGATGGACATGGGCATGCGCCGCCAATCCTTGAGGCGCCGCTCTTCCATATATTTCTGGTCGGTCCAGACGAACGGGCTGGGATCGGGCACCACAGAAGCGGTACGCGGCCGCATCTCCGCCTGCCGGGCATAAGGGTCGGCCTTGAGCGGCTGGATGGTCCCGTCCGGGCCCACGATCTCGTATTTGTAAAGAGTGCCGGTTCCGAGCACGGGGATGAAGACTTCCCACACTCCGGTATCGAGGCGCTTGCGCATGGGGTTGCGGCGCCCGTCCCACTCGTTGAAGGAGCCGACGACGCTGACGCGCTGCGCATTGGGCGCCCAGACCGCGAAATGCGTGCCGTGGATGCCTTCGAATTCCATTTCATGGGCGCCAAGCTTGTCGTAAAGCCGGAGATGGCTGCCTTCGCCGATGTAATAGTCGTCCAATGGGCCGAGCACGGGCCCGAAGGAATAGGGATCAAAGACGTCCCACTCCCCGCCCCCGTTGACCGCGTGATAGCGGATCGGCCGCCGGACCGCGATGGAAACTGGCCCCTCGAAAAAGCCCGCCGGGTGGGTCTGCACCAACTCGCCCAGGAACTCGCCGTCCAGCGTCGAGGCGGTCAGCTTGTCGGCATAGGGCACAAAGGCCCGCAGCACCATCTGACCATTGATTTCGTGCAAGCCCAAAAAGGCGAAGGGGTCGGCATGACGCCCACCCACGATCGCTTCCACTTCCCGGGCATCTGCCTGCCAGTCCTGCCTGTCCACCCGCGCATCCCTTGTTCGGTCACAGCCGATCGACGCCGGCTGGACCTCATTGTCTTATTGCATTCAATGGACACGCTCTGCCGTAACCTAGGTTGCAGCGACGGGCACGTCCCAGATTTCTTCGGCATATTGCTTAATCGTGCGATCCGAAGAGAAGAAGCCGACGCGTGCCGTGTTGCGAACGCCCATAGCGTTCCAGCGCGCCTTGTCCTGCCACAATCCATCCACTTTGGCTTGGGCCGCCACATAGGAGTCGAAGTCCCGCGCCACCATGAACCAGTCGCGGTCATAGAGCCCGCCGATCAAATCGCCATAGCGATGCGGGTCATCGGGCGAGAACACGCCCTCGGCGATGGCTTCAAGAGCTTCCCTCAGGACTGGCGAACTGTCGATTGCCTGGAGTGGAGATTCGTGGCGGGCGCGCTTGTCGTTGACCTCCTCGGTCGACAGACCGAAGATCACAATGTTTTCCGCGCCCACTTCCTTGTGCATTTCCACATTGGCACCATCCATGGTCCCAATGGTAATCGCACCATTGGCCATGAACTTCATGTTGCCAGTGCCTGATGCCTCCATGCCCGCTGTCGAGATCTGCTCAGACAAATCGGCCGCTGGCATAATCACTTCGGCAAGGCTGACATTGTAGTTAGGCAGGAAAACCACCTTGAGAAGGCCACGCACCGCCGGGTCATTATTGATGACCTTGGCGACGTCGTTGATGAGTTTGATGATGAGTTTGGCGTTCCAGTAACCTGGAGCCGCCTTGCCCGCGAAGACCTTAACGCGGGGCACCCATTCGCGTTCCGGGTGGGCGCGAATTTCTTGATAGGCCGCAACGGCTTGGATGATGTTGAGCAACTGCCGCTTATACTCGTGGATCCGCTTCACCTGAACGTCGAACAAGGCGTCGGGCGAGACCACGATATTCATGCGGTCTTTGATCAGGCGGGTGAGCCGATCCTTGTTGCCGCGCTTGACGGCCGCAAACTGTTCCTGAAAGGCCGGATCCTCGGCGTGATCGGCGAGGGCCTGCAGGGCATTCACATCATCCAGGAAGGCGGGCCCGATCGTCTGGGTGATCAGCCTGGTGAGTTCGGGATTGCACTGCATCAGCCAGCGCCGCGGCGTGATGCCATTGGTCTTGTTGGTGATGCGATCGGGATAAAGCCTGTGCAGATCGGAAAAGACGGTCTGCTTCATCAGCTCGGTATGGAGCGCCGAAACGCCATTGGTGGCGTGCGAGCCGACAAAGGCCAGCTGCCCCATGCGCACCCGGCGCCCGCTGTTCTCATCGATCAGCGACAGATTGGCGACCTGAGCATCGCTGAACTCGGCCTTGCGACGCGCCTCGCCCAGCACTTCGCTGTTGATCTGATAGATGATCTGCATATGCCGCGGCAGCAGGCGCTCAAGCAGCGCGACGGGCCAGCTTTCGAGCGCTTCGGGCAGGAGCGTGTGGTTGGTGTAGCTGAAGGTGGCCTTGCAGATTGGCCAGGCGACCGCCCATTCAAGGCCATGCACATCGACCAGGATGCGCATCAGCTCGGCAATGGAAATGGCCGGGTGCGTGTCATTGAGCTGGATCGCCACTTTGTCAGGCAATGAATGCAGGTCGCCATATTGCTGCAGATGGCGACGCACGATGTCCTGCAGCGAAGCGGATGAGAAGAAGAACTCCTGGCGCAGCCGCAGTTCCTGGCCCGCCGCGGTGGAGTCTGCGGGGTAAAGCACGCGGGTGATCGCCTCAGCGCGGGAGCTCTCCTCGAGCGCCCCGAGATGGTCGCCGGAGTTGAACTTGTCGAGCAGGATCGGATCGATCGGCTGCGCGCTCCACAGGCGCAGCGTATTCACCCGCGCCCCGCGCCAGCCCACAATCGGGGTGTCAAAGGCGACGGCCAGGAAATGGTCATTGGGGCGCCATTCCTGCCGCACGGTGCCATCCGGCCCCGTGACCGGCTCGACAATGCCCCCAAAGCCGATCTCATAAGAGCTTTCGCGCCGCTCGAACTCCCAAGGATTGCCGTGGGCGAGCCATTCTTCGGGCAGTTCCACCTGCCAGCCTTCGCTCATCTCCTGACGGAACAAGCCATGCACATAGCGGATGCCATAGCCATAGGCCGGGATCTTGAGGGAGGACATCGACTCCAGAAAACAGGCGGCGAGCCGTCCAAGGCCGCCATTGCCCAGCGCCGCATCGGGCTCGAGATCGATCAGATCGCCCAGATCGACATCCAGGTTCTTGAGCGCCTCGCGCACGGGCTCGAGCAGGCCCACATTGCTCATGGCATCGCGCAGCAGGCGGCCGATCAGGAACTCGAGGCTGAGATAATAAACGCGCTTGTGGGAGGTCCGCCAGGTCTCGCGCGAGGACTCCATCCAGCGGTCCATCACCCGATCGCGCACGGCCAGGATCGTCGCGGCCAGCCAATCATGCGGGCGGGCAACAATGGGGTCCTTGCCGACCGAATAAATCAGCCGTTCGAGGATTTCGGCTTCCAGTGCCTCAACTGTAGTCGCGCGGGGTTGGGGAGTGGGAGCGTCGTAGACGATAGGCTTCTGGGGCATAGTGCGATCCGGAATACGCGACGAACAGGTCCGTCTGATACTTTAGTCTGGCACTTAACCAGTGTTGGTTAAAGCCCTCACTTTGAGGGCCCTACCTTGTGCCTTCCACTTGCGGCGCTTGTTTGGCTTCCTCGTCGATGTCTTCCTCGCGCACAGCTATGCCGCTTTCACGCGCCTGGTCGACGGCGTTGCTGAGCAGCAGGTGGCGCCCGGCCATCTGCGCCCCACCCATCATTTGCAGCTCAAAGCGTTGACTGTCGCGTTCACGCACCCCGGCAACGACCTGCTCGGCTTCTTCCTGGCTCGCGCCCAGCAGCCGGATGGCCTTGCCACCCAAGATCAGCGAGGACTCGAACAGCTCGCGCTGCTGGTATTCGACGCCGGCTTTGACCAGTTCAATGGCATGGCCGCGGTCGAACGCCCGCGCCATCACCTTGGCGAGAGGAAATTCGTCGCGCACAAGTTCCGCGATCCGCGTAGCGCTCGCCTTGTCATTGACGCAGATGAGGATGATCTCGGCATTGGCGGCGCCCGCGGCATGCAGGATGTCGAGCCGGGTGCCATCGCCATAATACACCTTGAAGCCGATCTGCGAGGCGGCGCGGATCATGTCGGTGTCGTTGTCGATGATGGAGACGGAATGGTGCATGGCCAGCAGCGGTTGGCTGGCGATCTGGCCAAAGCGGCCAAAGCCGATAATCAGCACCCTGCCCCGCAGATTGCTGGCCGTGTCCACCCCATCCATGGACTGGGTCGGTTTGGGCGTAACAAAGCGCAGCCCCGCGATGGCAAACGGAGTCAGCACCATCGAGATCACGACCGTAGCGGTGAAGATGGAGTTGGTGGGTCCATCGATGATGCCGGCAGCCGCCGCAGTCGTATAAAGTACGAAGGCGAATTCGCCGCCCTGAGACATCAGTACAGCCCGTTCCAGCGCTTCGCCATGAGACGAGCGCAGCAGCCGCGCGATCACATAGATGCCAAGGCTTTTCACCAACATGTAGCTCGCGACGCTCAGCGCAATGATGCCCCAGTTCTCAGCGACGACACGCAGGTCGAGCGACATGCCCACGGCAAGAAAGAACAGCCCCAGCAGAATGCCGCGGAACGGCTCCACATCCGCTTCCAACTGGTGCCGGAAGGTCGAGGTGGAGAGCAGGACGCCCGCCAGAAACGCGCCCATCGCCAT
>JAQSXP010000040.1 GCA_029256605.1 Devosia sp.
GCATCAGCCTGGTTCTGACCGCCATTGCCGGCCTGGCTGGCCGGGGCCGCGCGAGGGGGCTGCCGCTGCTGCCGGGGCCGCTGGTCGGGGCGCGGCGTCGGTCTGCTTGGGCGCTCGAAACTGAGGGTCTGTGGCACTGGGGCGACCTTTGCCTCGGCAATGCTTGCCGGCTCAACCACAGCCGTGGGCAATGGCTCAAGCGTACTCTCTTGCGCCTCCGCATGCTCCGTGGTCAGTTCCACCACTTCGGCGGCGTCGAGCGGCTCCGCCGTTGCGGCAATGGTGGGATCGGCGGCGGGCGGCTCGGTCGCCTCTGCCGGGCTGGGCTCCAGCGGCTCCACAACTTCGGAGGCGAGCGGCTCGCTTGTGGTCTCAATTGGCGCAACGAGCTCGGACGTCACCGGGACTAATGCCTCAACAGGCGAGCCGGCCGATACCGCTGAACTGGTTGAACTGCTCTCAACCAGCTCAGTGTTGTTGCCGGCCACACTCGAGAGCGAAACAATGCTGACGCTCACTGACGCGGGGGCGGGCGCGTCCTCGGGTGGGGGCCAAGACAGGCCAACAACAAACAGGCCCAGCATGCCGGCATGCACCAGGGCCGAGCCGGGCAGGGCGTAGCGCATCAGTCGCTCTGCCTGCGTTCAGTGATGAGGCCGATCTGGCCATAACCGGCGGCGGATAGTTCACCCATCACCTCCATGATGCTGCCGTAGGCGGCGCTCGCATCACCTCGTACATAAAGACGCTCGTCGGTGCCTTCCACCGCCAGCGCGTTCACTGTCGCAACCAGCATCTGCATGCTGACGGGATCACCATCGATGGAGAGGTCGCCGGCATCGGTGACCGTAATGGTGATGGGTTTTTTCTCGAGCGGCATGGATGAGGCAGCTGTTTTGGGCAGGTCGACTGGTACGCCCATCGTCATCAGGGGCGCGGCGACCATGAACACGATCAGGAGCACCAGCATGACATCGACCAGCGGCGTCACGTTGATGTCGCCGATCGGGGCTGCCGCGCCTCGACCGCGCCGGCCCCTGCGTGCCTTGGCTCCGCCCAGTGCGATACCCATCAGGCGACACTCGAGGCGTCGAGCTGACGCGACAGCATCGCTGCCATGCGATCGGCAAAGGCTTCGAGCCGCCCCACCAGCTTGCCGGCATCGGCGGAGAGCTTGTTATAGGCAATCACCGCGGGAATTGCGGCAAGCAGCCCGAGCGCCGTAGCCAGGAGCGCTTCGGCGATGCCGGGCGCCACCACGGCGAGGGACGTGTTTTCCGCCGAGGCGATGGCGGTGAACGCGTTCATGATGCCCCACACGGTGCCGAACAATCCCACAAACGGGCCGGCGCTGCCGATGGTGGCCAGAAAGCCGAGGCGTTTTTCGAGCTCAGCGCTTTGCTCGGTTACCGCGAGGTCGAGCGCAATCTCGAGCCGGCTCTGCAGTCCGGCCGAATTGGACGCATGGGCTGCATGGCTTTTGTCCCACTCGTCCATCGCGGCCAGGAACACGGCGGCAAGACCCGTGGCGGAGCGCTCGCCACAGGCCCGGCGCAGGTCCGAGAGCGACATATTGTGAGCAAAGGCACGGTCGAAGGCCGCCATTTCGCGTCGGGCGCGCGCAAAGGCGGCGAGGCGATTGGCGATGATGGCCCAACACCAGACCGAAGCGAGCAGCAGTCCAAGCATTACCGATTTCACCACCCAGTCCGCCTGCATGAAGAGGGCGAACATGGAGAAGTCATGCATCTCGGCTGTCATAGGGGTCAGACTCCGAAGGTGATGTCGGGACGAGCCGTCGCCGCCAGCCCGGCAAGGCAGCTTTCGGGCGCGACGCCCGCGCCTTCGCAGGTGCCGATGTCATTGACGAGCACCCGGCTCACATCTGCGCAATCGAGACCGGCCAGCTCGAACTGCAGCACCTTGGTCTTGCCCTCGGCGAGGTTCTTGAAGTCCAGCGTGACGATGCGATCGATGCTGCCGGTTGGACCAAACAGTGCCACTTCCACGGCGGCGCGGTCGAGCGGACCGCCGAGCCGGTTGGTGGCGAGAAAGGTGATGCGGCACCCAGCGTCAGACGGTTGGATCGCGTTGAGTTCAAGCGCGAACTGCGGAAGATCAGCGTCTTGCGCGACAGCGGAGGCGCAGAGCCCGAGGCTAAGGAAAAGAGCGAGAGGAGTACGGGACATTAGGCAACCCTGGTGTGAACTGGCGCAGTGCGCCGGATGGATTGGGGCAGCACGAAGGGTGCACCGGTGCTGGGCGCGACCCCGACGCGGAGGGGACAGTCGAATACGTGCTCGATAACCGCATCGCTCAGGACGCTGTCGGGGCGGCCGGCGGCAACGACCTCACCATCGCGTAGGGCGAGCACCTGATCGCCGTACATGGCTGCAAGATTGAGGTCGTGCAGGACGGCTATCACCCCACCGCCATTGTCGGCAAAGCGCCGGGCGACATCCATGATCATCAGCTGGTGGCGAATATCGAGGCTTGAGACCGGTTCGTCCAGCAAGAGGTAGCGCGGAACGCCCTCCAGCACGGGCATCCAGACCTGGCAGAGAACGCGGGCCAATTGCACGCGCTGCTGCTCGCCCCCTGACAGTTCGCCATAGAACCTGCCGCCGAAGCCGTGCAGGTCCACGGCGGCAAGCGCCTGCTCGGGCAGGCGGCGCAAGGCATCCCCGCTGGGGCCTGCGCGGCCGGCCGTGATGCCGATCGCCACCACCTCCCGCACGGTGAAGGGAAAGGGGAGGGTGCTCGACTGGGGCAGGACGGCGCGCTGGGCCGCCGCTTCTGTCAAGGACAGCTCGGCCAGGTCCCGGCCATTGATCCGCACGTGGCCGTCATAGCGGTAATCCTTGCAAAGCGCCTTGAGCAGGGTGGATTTGCCCGAGCCATTGGGCCCGATCACCGCCGTAAGCTGACCGGCTGGCGCCGACAACTCCACCTTGTGCAGGATCGCGCGGCCACCGACGGAAACGGAAAGATCATGCACCTCGATCATGGTCACCACGCAAAGGCCGAACGACGGCGCAACAAGATCCACAGGAAAAACGGGCCACCAAGAGCTGCGGTGATGATGCCGATCGGCATCTCGGCGGGGGCCACGACGAGGCGGCTTACCGCATCGGCAAAGAGCAGGAATGAGGCGCCCAGCAATGCCGTCGCAGGCAGCAAATAGCGATGGTTCGGGCCGATCACCATGCGCAGCAGGTGCGGCACCACAATCCCGACAAAGCCGATCCCGCCGCTCACGGCTACCGATGCGCCCGTTGCCGCCGCAACGGTGACAATGGTCACCAGTTTGAAGCGCTGCACCGAAATGCCCAAATGGGCGGCTGTTGCCTCGCCGAGAGTCATGGCGTTCAGACCCTTGGCAAGCAGGGTGGAGACCCCCAGTGCCGCAATGATGATCGGGCCAGAGGCCAGCACCTTCATCCAGTTAGCACCGGCTAGCGAGCCCAGACCCCAGAAGGTCAGGTCGCGCAGCTGCGCATCGGTCGCCACATAAACCAGAACCCCGGTCACAGCGCCCGCCAGCGCCCCAAGGGCGATACCGGCCAGCAGCATGGTGGCGATGGCGGTTTGTCCGCTGCGCGTTGCCACCCGATAGAGGATAAAGGTCGTCGCAAGGCCGCCGAAGAACGACGCCAGTTGCAATGAATAGATGCCCAGGAAAGCCGTAAGGGGCGCCAGTGCGGTCGTTCCGAGCACGATGACGCCGACCGCACCAAGCCCCGCGCCAGCAGAGACGCCGACCAAACCGGGATCGGCGAGCGGATTGCGGAACAGGCCCTGCATCAACAAGCCGGACACTGCCAGTGCCGCGCCGATGAGCACGCCCAGGATCATGCGCGGCAACCGGATATTGATGATCACCGCATGGTCGCGCAGGGTATCGAGTTCGCTTGCCGGCGCCATGCCGAGCCAGCCCTTGAGGATGCTCCAGGCCGATGCGCCCGATGCACCCGTGGTCATGGAGAGCGTCATTGCCAGCAGCAGCAGCACGGCAAGCAACACAATGGCGGCGCGACCGAGATGACTGCGATCTCCCGGTTCCCTGCGCGGTTGGGCAATGTCCGCCACCGTCATGACCCCGCTCATCATGTTTATTCTCCGCCCACCTGATCACCGTATAGCAAGCGGGCTACCTCGGTGGCGGCAGCCGCGGCTCGCGGGCCAAAGCCAAGCAGGTAAGAACCATCGAGGCGATAAATTGCCTTGGTCTGAGCCACCGGCGTCAGCGCAATTGCCGGGTGGGACAGCAGTTCGGCATCGGTTGCGGCATGATCGCCGCCACGGTCCATCATCAGTATGGCGTCGGGGGCGGCCGAAATGATCGCCTCCTCGGTGAGTGCCTTGTAGCCGGAATAGCTGGTGATCGCGTTTTGCGCGCCAGCCAATGCAATCATGCCATCTGCGGCAGTGCCAGTGCCGGACGCCTGTATCTTGCCGCCCTCGACCGAAAGGACAAACAACACGCGCTTCGGTTCTTCGATAGCTGCGGTCGCTTTGGCGAGCGCCGCAAACTGTCCCTGGATCTCGGCGGCGTAAGCCTGCGCATCTTCCTCCATACCGAGAGCCTGACCGACGGCCACGATCTTGGCGATGACACCCGCAGCCGAATAGCTCTCGGGAACGGTCTGATACTCCACGCCTGCATGCGAGAGCACGTCCAGCGTTTCCGGAGGCCCGCTGCCCTCGAGCACCAGCAGGGCGGTCGGGCTAACCGAGAGCACGCCCTCTGGGGCGAGCTGCCTGGGATAGCCGATATCGGGCAGGGCGGCGGCGGCTTCGGGATAAGTGGCAGTCTGGTCGCGGCCAACAAGGCGCTCGCCTTCACCCACAGCATAGATGACTTCGGTCAGTGAGCCCCCAATCGACACGAGCCGGGAAACGTCGGAAAAGGCGTGTAGCTCCTGGGCCGTGGCAAGCGGCGCCACGGTCAAGGCGGCACCGGCAAGCAGGGAAACAAACAAGCTGCGCATGGTGACCTCAGGCCGCATGGGTGCGGGTGAAAGCAGGGAGCTGCTCGACGATCGTCCGCCAGGCCGCCCGTTCGTCTGTGCCTTCCTGGCGCTTGCCGAAGAACTGGATGATGAGTTCGCCCCCGGCATCGTAGACTTCGACGGAGCTGACATGCCCGTCACTGGTGGGCTTGCGAACCGCCCAGGCGGCAGCGATCTGGTCTAGCCGAAGATGGAGATGGAAGGTCTCGTCCATGACATTGAGCCATGGGCCCATGAGCCGGACATTGGTGATCGGTCCCGAATGGATCTGGATGCAGCCCTTGTTGCCGACAAAGGCCATCACAGGGAGATCTGTGCCAGCAACCGCGGCGAACAGGGCCTCGACGGCGCTGTGGTCAAGTTGCCAGGCATAGTCTTCGCCCACCATTTCCAGCGCTTCGAGCCGCGGCAGGTTGAGCTTCCGCAGCATGGGGAAGAACTGGTGGGTGTCGGTCATGGCCGACCAGTGCTGGCGCAACTCTTCGATGCCCGCCGGCTCTCCGCCGGCCGCTTCTGCCGCGGTTGGCTCGAGCGTGATGTGGTCGGCCTGCTCGGGGTGGCGAAGATTGTCGACGAGCAGCGCCCAGGCCTCGGGATTGGTGGCGGGCCGCGCATGCACCTTGAAAACGGCGGTGCCGTCGCCATCAAAGAACTGCAACGAGCGGCGCACCGCGCCATCCTCGGCCTGTTTCTCTACCGCAAAGCCGAATTTCCAGCGCTTGGGGAACAGGCGCAGGTCGATCTGCTCGCCCAGGGTCATCGAGGCCATCGGGCCTACGACGATCTTTTCCACCGGCCCGATCTTTTCGTGCACGGCCGACTCGTTGCGGGTCAGCGCCATGATCTCGCCGCAGGCGACCAAGCCGTTGAGCAGGATCTCGACATTGGGCTGCAGGCGCAGAGTGGAGCGGCCGATTTGGGCCGCCACGAGCTCTGCTTCCGAGATGGAATGAATGCGGGCAAAATCCCGCTCCCGCATCTGGGAGTGCAAGGCGCGAAGGCGGCGGATTTCCTCGGGTGACTTTGGAGCTGGCTGGGTCAATTTCTTGGCCTATTTGGTCAGGATGAGCTTGTCTTGGCGGGTGATGCGGAGCCGATAGGAAACACCCTTGTGGACGATGACGATTTCGTTCGTCCCATCGAAGAGCTCCGCACTGTTGAGCACGGTCGGGGTCCTGTCTGGGTCGGCGGGCTTTTGGGGTGGGAACATGAATTTACCGGCAGTATCAGGATCTTAGGTCATGCATTCAGCACGACCTGAGCCCCTCAAGAAAACTTGACTCACTTAGCCATAATATCTAAACAGCGCAATAGGTGATCGACGGAGTCATATTTGTTTCGTCGATTTCGAAGCCAGCCAGCGTCCGCCAGCCAGCCATCAACACACATGAATCTGGAGTTTGGAATGGGGCTGGTTAGGAGCCGCGCCGCAGCACTGCTTGGCGGCATTGGGCTGGTGGCGATGACGCTACAGGGAGCTGCCGCGCAAACCGATGTGAATGCATCCAATGTGACGCTGTTGGAGCGGCTGGTTATCGGGCTGGGCGGGGCGCCCAAAGTTGCGATCGATACGCCTCAGGCCGTCACGGTCGTCAACCAGGCCGATATCGAGCGGCTGCAACCCACTACCACCGGGGATCTGTTCGATACCGTGCCGGGTGTCACGATAGTGGGCGCCCAGCGCCAGCTTGGCGAAGCGTTCAACATCCGCGGCATCGGAACAACCGAGAATTCCTCGGACGCCGCGCGCATTGTCGTCAACATCGACGGGCAGCCTAAATTCTTCGAGCAATATCGCATGGGATCCTTCTTTGGTGATCCCGAGCTGTTCAAGCAGGTGGAGGTGCTGCGCGGACCAGCCTCGTCGACGCTTTATGGCGCTGGTGCCATTGGCGGGGTCATCAACTTCACCACCAAGGATGCCTCGGACTTCATCCGGGAAGGCAATACCGGCGCCCTGCGGCTCAAGGAGAGCTTCTCCAGCAACGGGGCGGGCACCCTTACCTCCGCGGTGCTGGCCCAACAGATCAACGAGACCTTTGAAGTGCTGGCGGCAGGCAACTGGCGTCGCTCCGAAGAAATGGAAAGGGCAGACGGCGCTCCCTTGGCCGGCTCGGCCTTTGACAGCCTGTCAGGGCTGATCAAGGGCAAGGCACAGTTCGGTGACAACGACGAGCAGACCCTCACGGCCTCCTACCAGCGCTTCGATAGCCGGACCGACCAGAGCCGTTATGCTCAGACCGGCGTCATGCCGTTCGATCCTTTCGGCTTTATCGATCGCGACGTCATTGACCAGACAGCCGTGGTTAAATGGTCCAACCCGGCTGCTGACAATCCCTGGCTCGATGTGAACCTGGCGCTGAGCTATTCCGATACGCTCAACATGCAGCGCAATCACCGCGCAGTACTCGACGGGCCGCTGACCAATGCCCCAGCACCCACCACTTTTGCGGACACTGACTACCGGTACCGCACCCTGCAGCTGACGGGGGATAACACGGTGGAGTGGGTCGGGGATGACTTCGAGAATTACACAACCATCGGCTTTCAGGCGAGCACCCAGGACCGGCTCGTCAACTTCCCCGGGGTAGGTCACCTGCCCGTCGCCAGCCATCCGGAAGGCACTGAAGACAAGCTGGGGCTCTTCATTCAGAATGAGTTCATCTGGGACGATCGGCTGACCCTGATTGCCGGCCTGCGCGGCGATGGGCACAACATCACCCCGGAAACCGCCGGACTGCCAGAGCGCTCCGATGTGGCGGTTTCCCCCAAGCTTGCCGCACTTTATGCCCTCAATGACAATCTGAGTGTGTTCGGCTCCATAGCGCACACGCAGCGGCTGCCCACGATCGATGAGCTATACTCTTCGAGCCCGGTCAAGACGACGAGCCTAGATCTGCGCAAGGAACGCGCCAACACGGTGGAAGGCGGCTTTGCCATTTCAGGCGGTGATTTGCTCACGAGCGGCGACACGGGGGCGCTCAAGACCACGGTGTTCTATAATCGCATCGAGGACATGATCGCCTCCAATCCCAGCGTCCGGGGATTGCCCTATTACGGGAACATCTCGGAAGCCGAACTATACGGGATCGAGGTCGAAGCGGCCTATGACGCCGAATGGATGTTCGCCAATCTCGCTTATGCCATGACCATTGGCACAAACCTCGTCACCGGCGCTCCTCTTTCGACCGTGCCGCAATCACGGCTGGTGGCAACGCTCGGCGGGCGCTATCCGGAATGGATGCTGGAATATGGCGCGCGGCTGACCCTTGCGGAGGCTGGCGAATACATCATCGGACCGGCCGACGGTGCGGCCGAGGATTTTGCGACCCTCGATCTTTTCGCCACCTGGAAGCCCGATTACGGTCCTCTGGCCGGCACCGAGATTGGTCTGGGCATCGACAATCTGTTTGACGCCGACTACCGCGAAAACCTGGCCCTCGACCGCTCGCTCGGCCGCACCTTCAAAATCAGCGTGGCGCACCAGTTCGACTACTGAACTGCGGCCGTGCCGAAAGGTGTAGCCGGCTGACCCTGCTGGTGTTTGCCTGATCGACTCTGGTCGCGGCGCCAGCTTCCGCCTTGCCTTAATCACCCCCCCCGGCCGTTCCCCTCATCGTGGGTGGTCGGGGGCGCAAACCTCGACCCCGATGTCTGTTGGCGCTTTCCAGCATTGGGCTATCTGCCGCATCTACAGTTCGGCCAAACGCATGCTGCTGTTCTGGACCGCGTTCGTCGCACTCGCGCTCGGCCACTCTCGTTCGGAGCTTGGGTCCCAAATCCCTCCCATGAAAGCCGTTTCGGGGGGCGAACCCGACCGGCAGGTTTTCAGATTTTTCTCGGACGGGTTGAGCGACTTGAATGGGGTGGCCTCCTGCCCGTCAGCTACACCCCCGGTTCCAGACCATTCTTCGAAGAGGATTTGTGCGGCACTTAACCGCGCCAGCAGTGATTGTGGATAAAAATAGTCAGGTATATGACGCTCTCCTAAAGAGCGGCCATGTCAAAGTTTTATCCCTTATCGGGCTTCATCGTCATACTTCTTGC
>JAQSXP010000419.1 GCA_029256605.1 Devosia sp.
ATTGTCCACCCGCAGATTGGCCGCCAGCGCCGCCCCCAGCAGCCCGGTTAACAACACCGCCCCCAGCAGCGAAGTGCGTGGGATCACAAACAGGACGGTACACACCGCCTCGATCACCCCAATCAGCAGCATATATTTAGGCGGCCATCCCACCGCCTGCAGCGGCTCCAGCGCCAACGTCGACCCCAGCAGTTTTGGCGCCACGGACGCACCCAGCATGAACAGCGCCAAGAGCCCCGTCATGATCCAGCCAGCAATAGTCATTCTTTGTCCCCACAACCCCGGCAGCCTCACGCTGCCCCCTTCCTCTGACGCTCGCCAGCCGCCCGTGCCGACACGCTCCTCATCATTTCGCAGCGCTTGCCCCCGGCCCCGCCATGCGCCACAACCCGGGCCATGTCCCTGCCGCCCCTTCCCATCGACGAAGCTCTCCCAGCCCTTCACGACGCGCTGGCCGCCGGCCCCTATGCCGTGCTGGTGGCGCCCCCCGGCGCCGGCAAGACCACCCGCGTGCCCCTCGCCCTTCTGGATGCGCCCTGGCGCGCGGATGGCCGCATCATCGTGATCGAGCCGCGCCGGCTTGCCGCCCGCGCCGCCGCCACCCAGATGGCGCGCCTGCTGGGCGAAGAGGTCGGCGCGACCGTGGGCTACCGGGTCCGCATGGATAGCCGCATTGGCCCCAGGACGCGCATCGAAGTGGTCACCGAAGGCGTCTTCACCCGCATGCTGGTGGATGATCCCGAACTGACCGGCATCGCCGCCGTCCTCTTTGACGAATTTCACGAGCGCAGCCTCGATGGCGATCTTGGCCTCGCCCTCACCCTCGATGCAGCCGCGCTCCGCCCCGATCTGCGCGTCCTCGTCATGTCCGCCACCGTTGATGGCGCCGCCGTCGCCCGCCTCCTCAACGATGCACCCGTGATCGAAAGCCTCGGCCGCGCCTTTCCGGTCACCACCCAATATCGCGAGTTGCCGCCCTGCGCGAGCATGAGGGCTCGGCGCTTGTCTTCCTGCCCGGCCAGGGCGAAATCGCCCGCACGGCCGAGCGCCTCGCCCAGCGTCTGCCGCCCAACACCACCTTGGCGCCACTTTACGGCCAGCTCACCCCGGCCGAGCAGGACCGCGCCATCCAGCCCCCCCCGCCCGGCCAGCGCAAGATCGTGCTCGCGACCTCCATCGCCGAAACCTCGCTCACCATCGAGGGCATCCGCATTGTCGTCGATAGTGGCTTTCGCCGCGTGCCCGTCTATGAACCCGCCACCGGGCTATCCACCCTCCAGACCCGCCGGGTCTCCCGCGCCGGTGCTGATCAGCGCCGTGGCCGCGCCGGCCGCACCGCGCCAGGTCACTGCATCCGCCTGTGGAACGAAGGCCAGAACGCCGCGCTTCAGCCTTTCGACACTCCCGAGATCCTCGCCGCCGATTTAGCCGGCTTTGCTCTCGATCTCGCTTCCTGGGGCGTGGCCGATCCCAACCAGCTGCCATTCCTTGATCCCCCGCCCGCCCCGGCCTGGAGCGAGGCCGTCGCCCTGCTGCAAAGCCTCGATGCTCTCGATGCAGCAGGCCGCCTTACCGCCGCGGGAAAGGCCCTGGCCCGCCTGCCGCTCCATCCCCGGCTCGCCCATATGGTGGTCGAAGGTGCCGCCGACAGCGATGCGCAAACCGCTGCCGAACTGGCGGTGCTGCTCGCCGAACGCGGCCTTGGCGGCGACGGCATCGATCTAGCCCATCGCCTCGATCGCTTCCGGCTCGATCGCTCACCGCGCGCCCGCGACGCCCGCGCCCTTGCCACCCGCTGGGCTAAAGCCGCCGGCAGCAGCGCCGACGCCACCGACCCGCAATCGGTCGGCCATCATCTCGCCCGCGCTTTCCCCGACCGCGTCGCCCAGGCTGCCGGTGCCCGCGGCCGTTTCCGCCTCGCCAATGGCCGGCAAGCCAGCATGGAAGCCACCGAAGCCCTCGCCTCCGTGCCCTTTCTCGTTGTCACCGATCTGACCGGCGCTGCCGCCACCGCCCGCATCCGCGCCGCCGCTGCGCTGGAGCGTGCCGATCTCGAAGCTCTCTTTGCCGACAAGATCACCACCGAAACCACCCTCGGCTTTGACGAGGCCAGCGCCAGCATCCGGGCGCGCCGCACCCGGCGCCTTGGTGCGCTGCGCCTTGCCGATGAACCCGTGCCCGTCGATGATCCCGAAGCCGCCGCTGCCCTGCTGGCCGAAGCGGCGGCGCGGCGTGGCGTCGATGCTCTTCCTTGGAGCCGCGAGCAAAAGGCGTGGCGCGCCCGCGCCAATTACCTGCACGTCACACTTGGCGACGACTGGCCCGACCTCTCCGCCGAGGCCCTTGCGGGCAGCACCGCCACCTGGCTGGCCCCCGCCCTTTACGGGTTGACCAAACTCTCCGACATCACCGGCGAGCATTTGCGCACTGCCCTTGATCTACTGCTCCCCTTCGCGCGCCGCCAGGAGATCGAAGTCCTCCTGCCCAGCCATTTCACTGCCCCGACCGGCAATGCCGTGCCCATCGACTACACCGCCGAAGGCGGCCCTGCGATCGAGATTCGCGTGCAGGAACTGTTTGGCCTGACCCGCCATCCCACCATCGCCAATGGCCGCATCCGGCTGGTTCTGGTGCTGCTATCGCCCGCCCACCGCCCGATCCAGACCACGCGCGATCTGCCGGGCTTTTGGGCCGGCTCCTGGCGCGATGTGGCCAAGGAGCTCAAGGGCCGCTATCCC
>JAQSXP010000041.1 GCA_029256605.1 Devosia sp.
GTTCTTTTACCCTCAAGACGACACGCAGGGCTGCACCAAGCAGAACCTCGAGTTCTCAGCGCTCGAGCCCGAGTTTGCCCGGGCCGGGGCAATTCTCCTTGGCATTTCGCCCGACGGCGTGGAAAAGCATCGTAAGTTCCGCAGCAAACACGAGCTCACTGTGGCTCTCGCTGCCGATCCGGACCGTAGCGTGATCGAGCGATTCGGCGTTTGGCAACCTAAGCGCCTTTATGGGCGCGAGTTCATGGGCCTTGTACGCACGACGTTCATCATCGGACCCGATGGCGGGATCGCAGCCGTACTTCGTGCCACTCGGGTAGCGGGCCACGCTCAGAAGGTTCTCGACCTCCTCAAGTCGCTGCAGGTGGCTAGTCAAGAAAGCTGAGGCTTTTCCGTTTTTTAACCATGAACGCGCATACTCGCTAACCATAAGGGTGGATCGGCGGAGTGTAGTGCGTGCGTAATGGAGCGAGCTTCTCTTCGCCTGGTCCAGCCAAGCCGGCGCCGACACCACGCACTGGCATTCGCCCGCTCTGGTTCTATGGCATGTTCACGCTGCTATTTGCCGGCAATGCCCTGACAGGTACGGCCCTGCTGTTCTCGCCCGAAATCGCCGGGCTGCTGAACGGGCAAACCGAGCACGTGATCGAAGCCTACGAAGACCGAATCGCCCAGCTGCGCGTGGAGGTGGACCGTCTCCAATCGCGTTCCTATGCTCAGGCGGGCGACATCAACCTGCAACTCCAGGAACTCTCACAGCAGCAAGAAGTGCTGCTCGAGCAGCACCAGTTGGTCAAAGTCCTGGTCGATAAGGCTGGCGAACTCGGCATCCAGACCGCCGTCGCCCCTTCCCGCGCTGGCGACCAGGCCTCGGTGGCCCCCGTCGACGCCCGCGGCAACCCCGATATCGAGGCAACTGCCCATGTCCTCGCGCAGATGATGGGTGAAACCGAGCACGCGATGACCAGCATTGCCCAGGTCGCGACCGAGCGGACCACCAGCATTGTCAACGAGATGGCTGACATCGGCATTCGCGTCAGCTTGCCCGACGCTTTGGACGGCGTTGGCGGCCCCCTGCTCGCCCCTAACGACAAGGGCGACGCCCCGCCGATGATCGAAGACGCCAATGCGGTCATGGCCGCTCTGGTGCGCTACAAGGCCGCTCGCGACTCCATCGATGCGGCCCCCATTCACTTGCCTATCGCCGGCACCTATCGGCAGAGCTCGGGCTTCGGGAACCGGCGCGATCCCTTCAGCGGCAAGCGCGCTTTTCATTCAGGACTCGATTTTGCCGCCCGCTCCGGCACGAGCGTTTTGAGCGCCGGTCAAGGCGTGGTGACCTTTGTCGGCGTGCGCTCAGGCTATGGCAATGTGGTTGAGGTCACACATCCAAGCGGCTTGGTGACGCGCTATGGTCACCTCTCGGGCTTTTTGTCCACCAAGGGTCAGAAGGTGCATACCGGCACCCCCATCGCCAAGGTGGGATCAACGGGCCGGTCAACCGGCCCGCATCTGCATTTCGAAGTGCGGCAGGGCAACCGCGCCATGGACCCAAAGCAGTTCATGGAAGCCGGCAAGCGCCTGCGGGCGCTGCTCGGCTAGCCATTACTTCCCTTCGGCGACCACGTCGGTAGCAACGCCCACGCGCTGCGCCAGGGCTGCTTCCATGAACTCGTCGAGATCGCCATCCAGCACCACCGAGGGCTGGCCGCTTTCCACGCTCGTCCGCAGATCCTTGACCATCTGGTAGGGCTGCAAGACATAGGAGCGGATCTGGTGACCCCAGCCGATCTCGGTCTTGCTCGCCGCCTGCGCATTGGCCGCTTCCTCGCGCTTCTGCAATTCCGCTTCGTAGAGTCGAGCCTTGAGCATGTTCATCGCCGTGGCGCGGTTCTTGTGCTGGCTGCGCTCGGCCTGGCACGCCACGATGATGCCCGATGGCACGTGGGTGATGCGGATCGCCGAGTCGGTGGTATTGACGTGCTGCCCACCGGCACCAGAAGCGCGATAGGTATCGACCTTGAGATCGCTTTCGCGAATCTCGATGTCGATGGAGTCATCCACCACGGGATACACCCAGACGCTGGAAAAGCTCGTATGCCGCCTTGCCGCGGAATCATATGGGCTGATGCGCACCAGCCGGTGCACCCCGCTTTCAGTCTTCAGCCAGCCATAAGCGTTGTGACCCTTCACCAGAATGGTCGCCGACTTGATGCCGGCTTCTTCACCATCGTGCATTTCGATGGTTTCGACCTTCATCTTCCGCCGCTCCGCCCAGCGCGTATACATGCGCAAGAGCATATTGGCCCAGTCCTGGCTCTCGGTGCCGCCGGCGCCGGAGTGGATTTCCACATAGCAGTCATTGGCGTCGACCTCGCCCGACAGCAGGGTCTCGATCTGCCGACGGCGCGCGCTGAGTCGAAGCTCAAAGATGGCCTCTTCGGCTTCCTTGACCACCTCGGCGTCGCCCTCGGCTTCGCCCATCTCGATCAGCTCCAGGTTGTCGCGAACACCACTTTCAAGCTCATGCACGGCCTTGACCGCAACATCGAGTTCGTCGCGCTCGCGCATGGTCACGCGGGCCTTTTCGGGGTCGTTCCAGAACTCAGGCGATTCAGTTTGCGCTGTCAGCGCATCGAGACGAAGTTGTGCCGTATCCCAGTCAAAGATGCCTCCTCAGCAGGCCCAAAACCTGCTCGATGTCGGCGACGGCTTTTTCGATTTCCGCACGCATGTGAACTATCCCTTGGTAAGGAGCCTCATGTAACCGCCCACCCCCGCCCAATCAACCCATTGAGCTAGGGAAGCGGACTTGCCAAACCGCCCCGACAGTTCGACGCTGAACCCCAGGATGCTGAGCAGTGGAGGGGAAAGCACATGCTGCGCCTGGGGATTTTGTTGGCGGCCGGGTTGTTGTCGCAGGCTGCTTTAGGGGCCGAAACCGAGGCATCGGTGGAGCTGGGCGAACGCATCGCCCGCATCGGCGGTTGCCATGATTGTCATTCGCCCGGCTACGCTGAAACCGGGGGAGAACTCGATCCCGCCACTGCGCTGACCGGCAGCCCGGTGGGCTATAAGGGACCTTGGGGCATCACCTATGCTGCCAATTTGCGGCTAGAAGCGGCCGAGCACAGCGAAGACGAATGGGTGGACTATCTCTCGAGGCTTGAGACACGGCCCCCCATGCCCTGGTTCAACGTGCACTATTTTACTGAAACGGAAATGCGCTCGCTCCACCAGTATATCGTCTCACTGGGAGAAGTCGGTGAACCGACACCAGCCTATGTGCCGCCCGACGCGCCGGCAACAACGCCCTTTATCGTCATGGCGCCACCCACCATGCCGAACTAGCGGGACGGCCTTCAACCGGCGCGCTGTTCTTTCTTGAACCGCCGCAACACAGCGTCCCGCTTTAGGCGGGAGAGCCGGCTTAGGAAAAATACCCCGTTCATTTGCTCGATCTCGTGAAGGCAACAGCGCGCGACAAACCCTTCCACCCGCTCGGTGGTCCGCTCGCCAGCCGCAGTGTCATAGGCAATCACCGCCCATACCGGTCGGCTGATTGCCACTTCAACGCCAGGCAAGGACACCGATCCTTCTGTGCCCATCTCGGTCTCAGGACTGGTCTCCACTACGAAGGGATTGAACATCACGCGATAATCGCGCCGGGATGTATCGTTCGCGACACTCACCACCACGATTGGCTCATCAAGCCCGATATGCCCCGGAGCAAGGCCATATGCCCGCGCCGCTTCAGCAGCGGCGAGCAATTGCTCCACCGCCGCCCGCATCGCCCGGTCGACGAGGCGTGGCGATGCGGCAGTCGCTAACGCGGGATGAGGAAAACGGACAAAAGGCAGGAGTGCTGACACCTCTCCTACTCCGACAGAGATTGCGGCGCCTCATATTCCTGGTAACGGCTATTGGGCATCGCCTGCACCGGCGAATCCTGGAAGCCACCCGAATAGGGCTGGCGATAAGCCTCGTAGCCTGGTTGCGCCTGCTGGTTCTGCGCGGTGTTGTAACCACCATTGTCGATGCCGATCACTGAAGTCATCAGATTGGGACCACTGCCGG
Organism: Devosia sp.; assembly: GCA_029256605.1. Lineage (GTDB taxonomy): Bacteria > Pseudomonadota > Alphaproteobacteria > Rhizobiales > Devosiaceae > Devosia. The sequence continues at coordinate 4,078 of JAQSXP010000041.1, forward strand.
GCTTGAACGCCTCGAGAATGGCCGCTTCCCCTTGATAAGCCTCAACGCCCGAATTGGGATTGATCCAGGCCGTGCTCATGCCTGACGGCACGTTGAACGGCGTCGCTGGCTTGCCGCGCAGGGCATTCTGCATAAACTCAGTGAAAATGTTGACCGAGAACGTGCCCCCCGTCACCGAAGAACCCATCGAGCGCGGCTGGTCATAGCCAACATAAACCCCGACTGCGAGTTCAGGGGTGAAACCCACGAACCAGGCATCCTTGTAGTCATTGGTGGTGCCGGTCTTGCCTGCCACCGGACGATTCAGCGCCTTGGCCGCCGTTCCGGTGCCGCGCTGCACCACACCTTCCATCATTGAGGTGATCTGGTAGGCCGTCATCGGATCGAGCACCTGCTCGCGATTATCGATGATGATCGGCTCGCCCTGCCCCTGCCAGGCCTGCGCCTTGCAGCCTTCGCACACCCGTTCGTCATGGCGATAAACGGTCATGCCGTAACGATCCTGAATGCGGTCGATCAAAGTCGGCACGATCTTGCGCCCGCCATTAGCGATGGTCGCGTAAGCCGCGGTCATCCGCATATCGGTGGTTTCACCCGCGCCCAACGCCATCGCCAGCACCGGCTGCATGGAATCATAAACACCGAACAGCCGTGCATATTCGGCAACTAGCGGCATGCCGAGATCCTTGGCGAGGCGGACCGTCATCACGTTGCGACTGCGCTCGATACCGCGCCGCAGGGTCTGGGGCCCGTAGAACTGCTGCGCGTAGTTTTCCGGCCGCCAAACCGAGCCATCGGAGTTGCGGATCTCCACGGGAGCGTCGAGCACGACCGATGCCGGCGTATAGCCGTTGTCGAGCGCGGCAGCGTAGACGATCGGCTTGAACGAAGAACCCGGCTGGCGCAGGGCCTGGGTCGCGCGGTTGAACTCGCTTTCCGCAAAGGAAAATCCGCCCACCATGGCCAGCACTCGCCCCGTCCGCGGATCCATGGCCACGAGGGCACCTTCGATCTCGGGCACCTGTTCGAGCGTGTAAACGCCGTCTTTGCCGGCTACCGGGGAGACGTAAACCACATCCCCGACCTTAAGAATGCTCGAGAGCGGCTTGGATACCCACTTGATCTCGGGCCCCGACAGCACCCCTTCCGTGCGTTCGGCCGACACCGCGCCATCCACATCATCGGCGGGCCGCAATCCAATCCGCGCCTGGTTGCCGTTCATCTCCAGCACGACCGCAAGGCGCCATTCCGGCACGTCGCGCAGCGGCCGGATCTTGGCGACGTCCAGGCCCCAGTCCTCACCGACCTCAATGCTGGCGACGGGCTCACGAAAGCCCTTGGAATGATCAAACGCGATCAGCCCATCCATCAAGGCGCGGCGTGCATATTCCTGCAGCTTGGGCTCGAGCGTCGTACGTACCGACAAGCCGCCGCCATAAAGCTGGTCCTCGCCATAAAGCTTGGCCAGCTCACGCCGCACTTCCTCGGTGAAATATTCGGCCGAGTAGAGCTGGCTGCCCGATGCGCGCGGAATGACGTTGAGCGGATCCGCCTTGGCCGCACTGGCTTCCTCGGGCGTCACATAGCCATTCTCGACCATGCGATCGATCACCCAGTTGCGCCGCTGGATCGCCGCTTCGGGCCGCCGGAACGGATGGTAATTGTTCGGGCCCTTGGGCAATGCCGCAATATAGGCGGCCTCGCTCAGCGTCAGCTGGTAAAGCGCCTTGTCGAAGTAATTGAGCGCGGCAGCGGCCACGCCGTAGGAGTTGAGACCCAGGAAAATCTCGTTGAGATAAAGCTCAAGGATCCGGTCCTTGGAAAAGGTGGATTCGATGCGCACGGCGAGCAGCGCTTCCTGGATCTTGCGATCCCAGGTCTGCTCCGAGCTCAGGAGGAAATTCTTGGCCACCTGCTGGGTAATGGTCGATGCCCCCACCATCGGGCCACTGCCGCCATCGAGCTTCTGGAGGACATTGTCGCGTACGGCACGGACCACACCATCGATGGCGATGCCGCCATGACGATAAAAGTCCTTGTCCTCGGCTGAAAGGAACGCGTTCACCAGGAGTGGCGGCACCGTCTCGATCGGCTGGAAAAGGCGACGCTCGCGCGCATATTCCGCCAAGAGAGTGCCGTCAGCAGCATGCACTCGCGTCGTTACCGGCGGCTGGTAGTCCTTCAGCACTGTGTAGTCAGGCAGCTGTGCCGTTACCGTGGTCAGGTAGATGGCCGCCAATGCCAGCACCCCCAGCATCGCGAACATTCCAAAACTAAACAGCCAGCCAAGCAAGCGCAGCATAAATAACAAGTCTCCAGGGCTTGCGGCCCGATGTGTCGTGAATCATAGCAGAACGGAGCGGTATTGGGCATCACGACCGCGCAAGCCCGGCAAAGGGCAGCGCCGCCGTCACCGCAAAGTCACATCATTGCGCCGGCGCTATGCTGTCGAAATAGGTGGAAATTCCGCGGGCCAGGGCCTTGGCGGTGCGGTCCTGCCAATCCGATTCCATCAGATTGGCAATGTCCGTGGCGTTGCTCAAGAAGCCCAGTTCAATCAGAACCGAGGGGACATCGGGCGCCTGCAGCACGAAGAAATCGGCCTGCCGCAGCGGAAATCGGCGCAACGCCACGCTCGGCTCCAGTTGGTGCACGATGGATTGGCCGGCCATATAGGATTGCACCCGCATTTCGCGGCGCATCAGGTCCACCAGAATATCCACGACCTCCGGCGCCATCTGTGGCGGCGCAAACCCGGCGATCACGTCGCTCTTGTTCTCGCTGTCGGCCAACACCTTGTCGAGCACATCGGTGGCATTCTCGTCGCGGGTGTAGACGCTGGCACCTCGGATCTCGGGCTGTTGAAAGCTATCGGCATGGATGGACAAGAACAGGTCAGCCTTGTTGGTGCGCGCCAGCGCCACCCGCTCCTCAAGCCGCAAAAAGGTGTCGTCCTCGCGCGTCAGCGCCACATCGAACCGGCCGGATTCCACCAGCAGTTCCTGCAGCCGCAGCGCAAAGGACAGCACGATGTCCTTTTCCTTGACCCCGTTGGCCGTCTCGGCGCCGCTATCGATACCACCATGGCCAGGATCGATCACCACCAGCGGCCGCGTCACGACAGCGAGTTCGGTTCCACCCGGGGGCGTTGATGCCGCCGGCGCAACGTCAGCAGTGCCGGTAATATCCCGAGCCACATTGGCGGCGAACTCTTCGGGAGTGGCGGGAATGATGTCGACCACGAGCCGGGCTGGCTGGTCCTCGAAGGCATCCAGCACATAAGCCTGCTGCACCTGCGCGGGCGCCGCCAGCGTCAGGGTGGTGCGAACCCGGTCCGGCGCCGCCTGCTCCACCAGATAACCCGACACCAGCCCTTCTCCAGCCGGTGTTCCGGATGGCTCCGCTACCGAAAAGGTCGCCGCCCGCACGTCGATCGCGAGCCGGTCGGGCCCACCCAATGAGACCAGAGCAAAATCAGTGCGCCCCGCTAGGTCGACCACAAGCCGCGCACGTTCGGGCGTCGAGCTGACGCGCACCTCCATGACATTGGGCAACGCGGCGGGCGCGGCTGGCGGTCCGGGCGGCGGTTCCTGAGCGAGACTGGCAATCGGCGCCAGACCGAAACCGGCGAAAACAATGCAGATCAGCGCGAGCGCACGGAAGGGTTTAAACAAATGCGGACGGGCCCTATCTCTTAGTCAGGCGCGCAGATGCCATCGCTTTGAAGCGATTCTGCGGCATTTCCTTTATGCGCTGTTTCAGCCCATCGGCCAAGAACAGCTCGTCGGGGAAGGCTTGGTTGCCTCTCGGCACTTTGGGAGTTTCCTGTTGCTAATCGGACGCAACGGCCCTACACGCTATGAGGTGAAGTGCAAGCTTCCTGCAAGACCGCTTCTGTGCCCTACCGCACTGCAATCGGGAGCCGGAAGGGCTCGGGATACCAGGCGCAGAATACGCCCGACAACCCGATCAGATGCGGCAAATCCAGCACTTCTCTATGAATTTCGGTTCTGATGAACCGGACGGCTGGGACGGCGCTCTGCCCCACTCAGTCCAAAAGGAAGAGGTCATATGGCCCGCAGGCGAACAGAACGTGGTGTGATCGACGAAACCGGTCGCCGTTTTGCTTTGCTGCCATTTTTGGCCATGACCTGCACTGCCGGCGCCCCGACCAGCCTGGTCCAGCGCGCCATCCCCCTTAAACCACTCGCCTCGCATTGCGCCACTCGGAGGTTGCCAGCTGTTCGGCACCCTCTTGTCGGCGCGCGAGTGCGCGGAGCTCATAATGGCTACAAAGAGAATGTTGGTGGATGCCATCCACCCGGAAGAAACGCGGATCGTCGTCACTGCGGGTAACCGCATCGAAGAGTTCGATTTCGAATCGGCAACCCGCCGCCAGCTACGCGGCAACATCTATCTCGCCAAGGTCACTCGCGTGGAGCCTTCGCTCCAGGCGGCCTTTGTTGAATACGGCGGCAACCGCCACGGCTTCCTGGCTTTCAGCGAAATTCACCCCGACTACTACCAGATCCCGGTTGCCGATCGCGAAGCCCTGCTCGCCGAGGAGCAGGAAGAAGAAGTCTCCGACGAGGCAGCCGCCGATGAAGGCGCGGCGCCCGAATCCATAAGCGAATCCGCGGAAGAAGCGACGGAAGCTAATGCGGAAGGCGCTGAAACTTCCGAAGACGACGACGACAGCCATATCGAGCAGGCCCCCGCCAACACCGAGCCGGTGGAAAGCGTTGGTGGCGCCGATGCGCTTGAAGAAGTGCCCGAGCGTCGCCGCAC
>JAQSXP010000002.1 GCA_029256605.1 Devosia sp.
TGGGCATATGGTTAGCCGTGCAGCTTAATCGGTGAAAACCTTCTGGCGTTGCTTTCGCACAGCAGGAAGAACCATCAGGATCAATGCAACAGCCGCGACGGTCAGCAAGCCGGCACTCAGTGGGCTCGTGACGAACGTCGCGGGATTGCCTCGCGAGAACATCATTGCACGCCTCAGGTTTTCTTCGAGTAGTGGACCGAGGATGAAGCCCATCAGGAAGGGCGCCGGCTCGCAGTCAAGCTTGATCAACACATAGCCCAGCAGGCCAAACATGGCGACCAGACCGAGGTCAAGCCCGTTCATATTGGTGGAGAAAATCCCGATCGTGCTGAAAAGGATGATGGCCGGGAACATGAAGTTGTAGGGCGTGGACAGCAGTTTAACCCAGATGCCGACCAATGGCAGGTTTAGCATCAGCAGCATCAGATTGCCGATCCACATCGACGCGATCAGGCCCCAGAACAGCGCCGGATTGGTGGTCATCACGCTTGGACCGGGCTGAATGCCTTGGATCATCAGCGCGCCGATCATGATGGCCATCACGCCGTTTCCGGGAATGCCCAGTGTCAGCATGGGGATGAACGAGGTCTGGGCGCCAGCATTGTTGGCTGACTCAGGGCCGGCCACACCTTCGATAGCGCCGTTTCCAAACTGTTCAGGGTGCTTGGAAAGCTTCTTTTCCAGCGTGTAGGCCGCAAAGGACGACAGGGTTGCGCCACCACCGGGCAAAACGCCCATCACCGAACCCAACCCGGTGCCGCGCAGGATCGGTCCGATGGAAAGCTTCATTTCCCGCCATGTCGGCAGCAGCCCTGTGGGCTTGCTGACCTTGCTCTTGCGACTTGGATCCTGCTCGAGGTTGGATAGGATCTCAGAAATGCCATAGAGACCGGTGGCGAAAGCGACGAAGTTGATCAGCGAGGGCTCGCCAAAGGTGAAACGGGGGATGCCGGTATAGATATCGGCGCCCACCAGGCCGAAGAGCAGCCCCAGGATGATCATGGCCAATGCCTTGAGCACGGAGCCGTTAGCAAGCGTTACGGAGAGGATGAGCCCCAGCACGATCAACGAAAAGTATTCTGGGGGGCCAAAGCGCAGCGCTAGTTCGCTCAGTGGCGGCGAGAACACCACGACTACGACAGTGGCAATGCTGCCGGCAATAAAGGAGCCGATCGCAGCGATCGCCAAGGCAGAGCCAGCCTTGCCCTGCTGAGCCATTTTGTAGCCATCAATGGCCGTGACTGCCGAGGAGGCTTCTCCCGGCAGATTGACGAGGATGGCCGTTGTGGAGCCGCCATATTGAGCGCCGTAATATATGCCTGCCAACATGATCAGCGAGGTCGACGGATCAAGCCCGAAGGTGATGGGCAGGAGCAGCGCTATCGTGGTCGTCGGCCCGACACCGGGCAGAACACCGATCAGTGTTCCCAAAAGGCAACCAAGCAGACAGTAGAATAGATTTTGCAGCGTCATGGCCGTCTGCAAACCGAGCAGGACGTTATCGAATATGTCCATGATGTCGCCCTCCTAGAAGCGTAGCAGCGAGCCGAGAAGTGGCAACGGAATGCCCAAACCCCAGATGAAAATAGTCGTGCAACCAATGGCGAGGCCAAGAGCAGTCAGAAGACGGGCAGTCCAGCTCATCTTCGGCGCCGCCATGGTAGCCAGCAGCGATGTCAGTATTACCGCGGAAATGAATCCAAGCGGTCGCAGGGTCAAGGCGAACAGCAACGGCGAGGCCAGCACGGAAAGCAGTGCGAGGGGGCGCACCACGATCATTTGCTGAGCTGGCTTGCGCCTGCCGGCCAGGGCAATCGCGGCACCAAGCAAAGCCAGCACGCCGGACAGCATCAGAGGATAGTAGCCGGGCCCCATCTGCGCGCCACTGCCTAGAGGATAGGCTGTGGAAACGAGGCCGAAGCCTATCGCGAAGGTGAGAAAGATCGCTCCGGCGACCACATCCTTGTTGACCGGTATGGTCAGAGGCTTCTGAGTGTCCATGAGATCCGCCAGTGCAGTGGCCGCACCCTGGAAGCGCGGCCTGTTCTTGGTTGCTATTGAGCGAGACCGAGACGTTCGATCAGATCGCTGTAGCGTGCGGCCTCGAGTTCCATCGTCGCTTTGGCCTCGGCGGGCGTGCTGGCAACTATGGTGGCGCCGAGCGACGCCAGCCGCTCCTTGACGTCATCTCGCGCGAGAATGGCTACAACTTCGGTGTTGAGCCGATCGACGACGTCCTGCGGCGTTCCGGCAGGTGCCAGCAGCATGGTCCAAGACGAGGCGTCATAATCGGGGTAGCCGCTCTCGGCGATCGTCGGGATCTCGGGAAACTCTGGATGACGCTCTGCGCCCGCCACCGCCAGGAGCTTGAGGCGTCCATCGGCGACAAGGCCCTGCACCGAGGCCAGCGTATCGAAGGCCATGTTTGCAACGCCGCTAATGAGATCCGGATGCGCCGCGGCACTGCCGGCGTAGGGCACGTGGATCATATCGAGACCGGCGGTATCGAGAAACCATTCCGTGAAAACGTGGGCATTGCTGCCGTGACCTGCCGAAGCAAATGCCAGCTCACCGGGACGTGCCTCGACATAGGTAACGAACTCTTCGAGCGTTTCGACCGGCAGGCTGGCGGGAACGACGACGCCAAGCTGGGTCCGAGACATCAGCGAGATCGGCTCGAAATCGGTGACAGGATCATAGGTCAGGTTCGGCATCAGCGCCTTGCCGAGCACGTGTGACTGCACAACGAGGTCCAAGGTGTAGCCATCGGGGGCCGCCTTGGCGACGAAGTCGCTGCCGATCGATCCATTGGCGCCGGGGCGGTTTTCAACGACCACAGGCTGGCCAAGGGCCGGGCTGAGATGCTCTGCAACCAGGCGCGCGGTGATGTCGCCCGAGCCGCCAGGAGCGTAGGGGACGATCAGCTGGATTGTACTTGTGGGATAATCCTGCGCCATGGCGGGGATAACAGCACCAGTAACGGCACCAGCCAATACAATGCCAGAAAGAAGGAACTTCAAAGCCATTCTATGTTCTCATTTCTGCTTCATCTTGCCATGCGACAGCCCACGATCGGGCTCCGCAATATTCACGCGCACCATGTCCCGGAGCAGCTGGACAATTGCCATGCCGCTCTCGCCTTCAGCGCCATCAACGATGAAACGGTTGGTGCAATAACGCATTTCCCATCCCCCAGCATCCAGACACGCAGTCACGATGCGTTTCTCGAGTTCGGGGGTTTGGACTAGATCCTTGTCCTTGAGCAGGAAGGCCAGCATGGCCGTAATGCCATAAGCGCCCCAATTGGAAATCGAGGCTGGTAGGAAAATGTCGGTCGGCGTCACTGTTATCGCGCCACCCGGCTTGTCCGTCTGGGTTTCACGGCCATAAGGATGGAAGTCCTGCATGAAGCCATGGATGCGGCCGAAGCCAATTTCATTGCCATTGTCGCCGACACCGATGGACAGTACGCCACGTTCGGCAGCCTGATTGAAGAGCGGCGCAATGTTGATGCAGCCCTTGGGCGCAACACCAGTAGAATAGTGGACGATGCCGCTTTCGTTGGGTCCGAGACGCTCGATCGAGATAATCGCTTTCGGCTGCATCTGGTCGAACAAGGCGCTCGCCCAGTCGTCTACCTCGTCCTGCATCTCTGGCGCGGTCACCAAGGCAGCACCCATCCGGCGGTTTTTGGCCAGATCGAAGTCGCGGATCATCAAGTGGGCTGCCTCGCTTGAGGCTTTCACCGGCGGTGCGTGGCAGAGCTCCGTCACAAAGACCGGAACTGCCTTTAGGCCCCAGTAGATTGCACGTGCCAAAGCGGCCGCACCGGGTGGGCCATCGCTTTCCCCCCAAGGCGCTTCTGGCGCATAACCTGCACCGGTGACGATCAGTACAACGTCGCCGGGACCAACCTTCTCGACCAAGGCCTCTGCAGCGCGGGCTGTTATCGGGCGACCACCACCTTCGCGTCGTGCCTCATTGTAGATCGGCGCAATGATGTTGTGGTTCATCCCCCGATTGCGCATTTCGACGGTGACCAGGCGATCGATATATTCGCCGATGATATCAGGCATATTGAACTGACCTCACAAAGATGAGGCAGCATGCGGCGGTAGGCTCCTGCTAAGCCAATCGAATCTTGTCATGATCCATAACGATTTGTTATGGGAAAGGTGGAGGGCAGAAGACACAAATGGACCCTGATCATAACCAGACGGTCAACCCGAAGCAGCTTGCGGCATTCCGGGCCGTTATCGTTTCCGGCAGCGTTACCGGCGCAGGAAAAATCCTCCATGTGACGCAGCCGGCGGTTACCCGTCTGATCAAGGACCTTGAATCGCAGCTTGGCCTGACACTGTTTACACGGCGGGCGGGACGTATGACACCGACAGCTCATGCGCAAACTTTATATAGGAATGTTGAGCGCTACTTCTTTGGTCTGGAACGGGTTTTGGACGCGGCCCGTACCTTGCGGAACAATCGCGGGGGGCAATTGCGGATTGCCGCCATGCCAACGCTGTCTTCTCGCACACTGCCTGAGGCGATCGGCCGTTTCCGCCGGCGTTACCCTGAAATCGATATTGCCATCGAGTCCGAAGTGTCCATCCGCATTCTCGACGCAGTGATGAATGACGAGGTCGATCTGGGAATCGGCCGCGTTCCAAAAGAGCGGGATGATCTGGCGCGGCTGGACATGCCTACTTCCGAAGCAATCTGCATTCTGCCTAAGCATCATCACCTGGCGGAAAGGTCCGAGATTTTTGCAAGAGACCTCAGCGGTGAGCCGATGGTGACGCTGGGCGCCAGCAGCCTGCTCCGCCTCCAGGTTGATTCTGCGCTTCGGCTGGCTGGCGTCGTGCCAGGAAGCACGATCCAAACGCTTTTCTCCAACACCGCCAGTACTTACGTCGCCAATGGACTGGGCATCGCCGTAGTCGATTTGTTCTCCATTCTTGGAGCCGATCTGAGCCAGATCGAAATACGACGCTTCAATCCCCGCATCACGTTCGACTTTGCTGCAGTCTATCCGGACGGACACAGATCCCCATTAGCGATCGCATTTGCGCGGGAACTCAGAGACGTCGTTTCCGACGAGATTTCGGATATGCAAGATCGGCTGGCTGCGAAGTAGTACAAGGCGGCTTTGCGCGGCTTTGCGCGCCCCTTTCCGGCCGTTCCAGTAGTCATGCTCACTTCCGAAAAGCCGACATCCACTGACCTTTCTCCGGAGCGCTTCACCTGACGCTAAGTTGCTGGTTTTCTTTGATAGAAGCCGCGGTGATCGTTGACTTTACAGGGATCGCGAAGGTTCAGCACCAGAATGTCTACCACCCCGAGAGCTCAGGCTTCGAGCGGCGCGAACAGGTAGCGCTGAATCGTTTCGCCGATCATGCGATGCGTAGACTCTCGCGTCAGCTCGTTCGCTCCCAGGTTCAGCACATAGCGGCAATAGGCCAGCCCCAGCACCTGCGTCGCCAGAAGGCTGGCGCGCTGCGTCGCTTCCTCATCCCCGGCCAGCATAGCCACCAGAGGCCGTACCTGGCTCTCAAAGATGTCAGCAACGCGCGCGGCCGCCGCCGGATGGGTCGCGGCCGTCCGCACCAGCACGCGCAGCAGGTCGTCTGCCGGCTCGCCTTCCCAGCGGTGAAAGAAGTGTTCCACCAGCCTTGCCCCGATATTCCCCTGCGGCACCGAGCTGAGATCGGGCAGTTGCAGGTCGATCGCCACCGCCCGCGCAAACAGGTCTTCCTTCCCGCCGAAATAGCGATTGATCAGGGCGACATTGACCCCTGCGTCGTCGGCGATCTCGCGGACGGTGGTCCGTTCGAAACCATGCGCGGCAAAGCGGCGTCGCGCCGCCAACAGCAGCCGTTCCTGCGTCGCCCCTGCATCCCGCATCGCACCCTCCATGTAAACACCCGTTGACTTACGACCTCGCAATCATGTAATCAAGCGTTTACATAAAGAGGTTGAATCCATGATTGAGCAAACGGATGTTCTGATTGTAGGCGCCGGTCCCGCCGGCCTTGCCACGGCCATCGGCCTTGCCCAAGCAGGCGTCGACTTCCGGCTAGTCGACGCATTGCCTGCAGCGCAAAACACCTCCCGCGCCGCCGTTATTCATGCCGCAACCCTCCAAAGGCTCGGCCGCCTCGGCGTCGCCGACCGCCTGATCGCGCAGGGCATCAAGGCACCTGATTTCCGGGTCCGCGATCGCGATCGGGTCCTGCTCGAAGTCGCCTTCTCCGTCCTTGGTGGCGAATACCCCTTTGCCCTGATGATCCCCCAGGATGAAACTGAAGCCATCCTCGCCGCGCGACTGCAGGAAATGGGTCATGACGTCCTGAGGCCGGCCCGCATCACGCATTTGGACCAGCGAGCCGACGGAGTCCTCGCCACGCTTGACCAGCAAGGCGGGCAACATAACCTTCAGGCACGCTTGGTCGTCGGTGCAGACGGCGAGAAAAGCTTCGTCCGCACCCAGGCGGGCATCGCCTTTCCGGGCGACACCTATGGCTCCTTTATGCTGGCCGATGTCCACATGGATTGGCCCATCGGCCAGCATGAGGTTGGTCTGTTCTTTGCCGCCCAAGGCACCTTAGTCGTCGCCCCAATGAGCCACCAGCGATACCGTGTGGTCGCCCAACTGGTCGATGCGCCATCCCTGCCAACAGTTGCCGATGTCCAACGCGTCATCGACCAGCGCGGCCCCGTCAGCGGCGCGCGCGTGCACGAGGTGCTGTGGGGGTCGCGCTTTCAGGTCCACCACAAGCTCGCAGCCCGCTTTCACGCCGGTCCGTTCCTCCTCGTCGGCGACGCCGCTCACGTGCACAGCCCGGCCGGTGGCCAGGGCATGAACCTGGGACTACGCGACGCAGAAGCATTAGCCACAGCACTGTCAGGTTATCTAAACGGCAACAAAGGCTTGCTGGACACCTACGCCAATGAACGCCATGCTCTTGCCCGCCAGGTGCTTGAGCGAACCGACCGGCTCACCCGCATCGCAACGATTCGCTCTCCCGCGCTGCGTTGGCTCCGTGACACCACGCTTTCGACAGTCAGCCACGCCCCCGTCGTCCGTAAGCGCATCGCCATGATGCTAGCCGGCTTTAGCTAAGGGCGTTTGTTTGTCGGCAACGCGCCCCATTCCGGCCATTCAGGCAACAGTTTCGAATGCCCGAAAGGGGTCGTCGCGATCTCTGCCTCTAGGCTGCTGCTTTGCAATGCTAAGTCCCGTATCCCGGCGACGCGTCTGCTTTCGAGTGCCCACACGTACACTGAGAAGTTTGTCGCTTAACACCCTAACTTTGCCAAGCACTCCCGTATCTCCTTGAGCCACTCTTCACGGGCATTATTAGATGCTGCCGACTTACTTGAGGTGGCTTCGTTGGTGTCATGGAGCCGACAGCATAAAGCTCAAATCGAAGCAGCCCAAGAACGGTTCGATGGACGAAAGGATGACTGACGTCAAAGGGCTTCTAAGTCATGGCTGTTGTATTCGTCGCATGGAAGGGGCAGCCCACTGAGCGCCGCCCCATCAGTGAGCTGCTACGCTATGATTTTGCGCGCACGCAGATCGTCGAACACTGAAAAGAACATTTCTGCCGTGTCCACGTGTTCGTGAAAGCCCAAGCGTCGGGCCTTCGATCCGTCGGCGAAAAAGTCGTAGTTCCAGCTAAAGACAGCATCACCGAAATGCCAGGACGACACTTCCGAATAACTGAGGTTTGCCAGCCCGAGACGGGCTACCATGTCTGCCCAAAGAGGCCCCTTATCATTCATGATGGTCGACAGGTTCATTGGCAGAGGTGGCGCCACCTCCATCGTGAAGTAGGCAGCAATTCTGGGCCACATCTCGCTCCAGCGAAACAGGTCGCCATTGGTGATGTTGAGAGCTTGGTTTGCGCAGGCCGGTGTCGTGGCTGCCCAAACGGTTGCCCGGGCCAGCAGCCCGGCGTCTGTCATCTCAAGCAGGCTGTCATAGGCGCCAGGCTTGCCGGGGAACCGTAGCGGCAGCCCGAGTTCTTTAGACATGCTGGCGTAAATGGCGATCACCATGGCGAGGTTCATCGGATTACCCAATCCGAACCCGATTACCACAGAAGGGCGTAGTGCCGACCATGTCCAGCTCCGCCCGATCTGACGCTGTTCCAGAAACGCCTGCTGGTCGATATTGAATTCGGGCGGCATGTGATTGGCGTCACTCTCCCGCGCTGGGGTTTTGAAGGGGCCGAGATGGGCGCCATAGACCTTGTAGCCCTGCATCAAGCTGATGTGCTGAAGTCCCCTGGCGATGGGCTCGATTGCGTCGACCACATTTACCAGCATTGCCAGGTTTGGCGGAACCAGCTCGGCCCAACTAGGACGATCCTGGTAAGCGGCATAATAGATGTGCGTAATCTCTGACAACTCGGCGAGGGCGTGCCGGGTGGCGTCGCGGTCTAGCAGATTGACGGGGATGTAGCGGACACGTTTTTTGGACACGCCACCGCGGCGTGACAACCCGACAATGTCCCAATCGTCCAATGTAAGCAGGTGATCGATTAGGTTGCCGCCAATTACGCCATTGGCGCCCACTACCAAGGCGGTTTTTCGTGGTTCGGACATGCTCAGCTCCTTTGCCCTGAAGGGGCAGGGAGCAACATCATTCATTTGTAATGGCCGCAGCAGACCTCTAGATCTTCGATCAGTTATAAAGAAAGCTTTGGTCGTCACGATGGATTTGTTGGCCGCAATGGGCGTGTTCGTCCGGGTCGCCGAACTGGGAAGCCTTTCCGCGGCAGGTCGGGATTTCCAACTCTCTCAGCCCGCTGTGAGCCAAAAAGTGAGGGCGCTGGAGCAGCATCTAGGCGTGCGGCTCGTCAACCGGACGACACGCCAATTGTCACTGACAGACGCTGGTCGGATCTATTACGCGCAGGCCAAGCCAGTACTTGCCGCGGTTGACGAAGCGGCCGAAATGGTGTCGGGCGCTAGCCCCGAATTGACGGGTCGCCTCCGCATCCAAGCACCGACGGGCTTCGGTCAGATGTATCTTGCGGATATCGCAATTGCGTTTCAGTTGATGCACCCTGGGCTCACCATCGAACTGATGCTTGATGACCGCTATGTGGATCTGACCCAGCAGGCGGTCGACCTTGCCATTCGCTTTGGCACCCTGCGGTCTTCCGGCCTCATTGCGCGTCGGCTCGGCACGCTTCGACGCATACTGGTTGCCGCGCCTGCCTACCTTGCCCAGCATGGCACACCCAATACGCCTGAAGAGCTGTCGACGCATCGGCAGGTGCGGTTCAGCTGGGCTGCAAGGGACGACACGATGCCATTGATCGGTCCGGCAGGATCAACGATGGTAGCGGTGCAGACCAGCTTCCTTGCCGACAATACCTTCGTGCTTACAAAGGCACTCGTGGCCGGCCTTGGCTTAGGCGGGGCACAGCTCCCCCAGATTCAGGCTGAACTTGCCGTCGGTAAACTGGTGCAGATCATGCCTGCCTATCAGTATTCACCGCTCGACGTGCATGCCGTATTTCCGACGTCACGCTTCGTCCCGGCGAAAGTCAGAGCGTTCATCGATCACCTCAGAAGCGCCTTAACTGAAATCATCTGAAATGCGGTCTAGGCCAAAGCCTCCAATGAGCCGATCAAACGAACCGTGTGCTCAGGTTCGCGCACGTTGCGTCCAGCGTCCGCCCCATGGTGGCGGTTAGAAAGCTGAAGGTCTGTATCCCGACATAGGGAGCGATCAGCGGCGCCGTAATGGGTGGCAGCTGGTGGCACCTCGCCCGTCGTCCGCTTGTTGAGGGTGGGAGTGGGTGAACCTCCAATTTGCAGATCTTTTGTGCGCTTGCTTCAGGAGCGGGAACCGCCAGCGCCGACCCAACCCGTATGGGACGCCCCGCTTAGTGATCACTGCCAACTGACCGGCGCCTCTGCAAGTTGTCCCGGTCACTTATTCCCACGAGTAAGGTCCGCTTTTAGAAAAATGCCCAGGGTCTCCGTACGGCCGGAATGGGGCGCGTCGCTGCCTAGCCGCTGCCGACCCATGGGTTATTCGCCATCTACATAGCGCCGCCAAGCTTGGTCCCAATCGCATGAGTGCGTCAGTTGAAGCAAAAAGCCCCGGAAGCGACCGGGGCTTTAGTTCATTTGTCAGGGCTGGGAAGGAAGCTGCCTCGCCGTTCCGTGGGTGTCGTCGCGCCAGATGAGGCGGCGTATTGTCTGGAAAATGGCCACACCCCAGATCAGTAGCGTCAAGACACCGAAGACTGCTGCAACGGGGCGACCAAAGAAGCCAAGCAGGTTGCCGTCGGCGATCATCATCGACGTGGTGAAGTTGGTTTCAACCAGCGGCCCCAGCACGATGCCCAGAATGATCGGCGCGATAGCGATCATCCGGGCTTCGAGCACATAGGCCACGACCCCCGCGGCGAGCATAACCCAGACGCCGAACATCGAATTGTTGATGGAGTAGGAGCCGACGATACAGAAGAGCAGGATGGCGGCATTGAGCAGCGCACGCGGCACTTCGAAGATCCAGCGAGCCGATTTCGCAGCCACCCAGCCAAGCGGTAGCATCAGGATATTGGCGATCGCGAAGACAATCATCACCGCATAGAAATTCTGCGGATGCAGCGTCATTAGCGTCGGGCCGGGATCGAGTCCCTTCATCACCAGCACGCCAACGGCGATAGCGGTCACGGCGTCGCCGGGAATGCCGAACACCATCGCCGGAATCCACGAGGCGCTGAGCGCAGCATTATTGGTTGCGCCGGCCTCGACGAGGCCCTCGGGATGTCCCTTGCCGAATTTTTCGGGTTCCTTCGATGTGCGCTTGGCCAGTGAATAGGTGATCCAGGCCGCCAGGTCTCCCCCAACGCCAGGCAGGGCGCCGAGCAGCGAGCCGATGATCGAGCCGCGCACCTGGTTCTTGCGGTATTTCCAGAGCGCGGCAAGCGTGCCCTCGAACGGGTTCTTGAGGTTCATCTGGGGCACTTCCGCCATGGCGCGGCGCCCTGCACGCATGACCTCAGAAACCGCGAACATCCCGATCATGATCGGGATGAAGCTGATGCCGCCCATCAGTTCAAGATTGCCGAAGGTAAAGCGCGGCGTCGCCGTCAACGGGTCCATGCCCACCTGTGCGATAAACAGCCCGAGCAGCAAAGCCAGCGCGCCCTTAACGAGACCACCCGAGGAAATGAGCGCGGCGCAGGAGAGGCCAAGCGCGGCGAGCCAGAAGTATTCAAAGCTCGAGAATCCCAGCGCGGCCTTGGCCAGCATGGGCGCGGTGAACAAGAGGAACAGGAAGCCGAAGAGGCCGCCAAGGACGGACCCGACGACGCCGATGCCGATGGCGAGGCCCGCCTTACCGTTCTGTGCGAGGCGATAGGAGTCTTCCACATAGGCGGCCGAGGCCGGCGTGCCGGGAATGCGCAGCAGCGTACCGGGCAGATCGCCCGCGGTGATTGCCATGGCGGTGCAGGAGATGATCGCGGCGATGGCGGGAATGGGCGCCATGTAAAAGGTGATAGGGACCAGCAGCGCCGTTGCCATGGTGGCGGTGAGGCCGGGAATGGCGCCGACGAACAGACCGAAGACGGCCGCGAGGAAGATGGTCAGCAGCGTTTCGAAATTGAAAACGAGGCCGAGGGCGAGGGCAAAAGCGTCCATTGACTTTATCCCAGCAGGCCGCGCGGCAACGGCACGCGCATGATGGCAGTGAAGGTGAAGTAGATTGCGGCAGCGGCGATGGGGCTGAAGATGATGGCCGAGAGCCACTTGCCTCCGCTCATCAAGACGACCGCAACTGCGAACAGCGTGCCGGCGACGAGGAAGCCAAGATAGGGCATGGCAAGAATAGACGCGGCGAGCGAGGCGACAATGCCGACCGCGAACCAAGTGACGAGCGGCGGCACTTCTTCCTCGGGCGTGACGCGCACGATCCAGCCCTGGATGGTCAGCGCCACGCCCATAACGGCGATGCCGCCGCCGACGATCGAGGGAAAAAGACCAGGGCCGACATTCATGCCGGGGAGTGACTGCATGGTAAGCGCCTGCTGCAGGATCGCAGCACCGCCGAGCGCGAAGACGACGCCAAGGGCGCTGTCCAATGGAAATGTTTGCCTCATGCGCTCCTCCTGAAAGCACTGGACCGTGGAAACGCAGCGCTTCGGGGCCGAAAAGCTGCCTAAAGCGAGAACCAGAGCACACGGTCCCTCAGGGAGGAGGGGAGCCTTCGTGCTCTGGAGAAGAACGGCCGGAAGTGAACCCCGGCCGCAGAACTGCGAGAGCCTACTTGGCGAGGCCGACGGCCTGCAGGGCTTGGCCGATCGAGGCGTCAGCTTCCTGCATGAAGGACGCGAAGCCAGCAGCGTCGCGATAGTCGATGCCAAAGTTGCGCTGTGCCATGAAATCCTTGAACTCCTGGGACTCGACTACCTTGGCCATGGCTTCCGAGAGGCGTGTCTTTACGTCTTCGGGCAGGCCCTTGGGAGCGGCAATGCCGCGCCATGCATAGGCGGCCCATTTGTTGCCAAGTGCTTCTTCAGCGGTCGGCACATCGGGAGCGGCGGCAACGCGTTCATTGGCAGCAACGATCAGCGGCTTGACTTCACCGGCGTCGACCATCGGACGGGCATCCGGCATAGTCGTGGTCACGACATTGATGGCGCCCGAAGCGAGGAGCTGGAGGCTCGCCGAAGCGCCTTCTGAGGGAACCCAGGGAGCTGCAGCCGGATCGATCTCATTGGTCACGAGCACGCCGGCCCAACCCAGATGTGCCATGCCGCCAAGATTGGCGCCCGAAGCCTTCACCGAACCCGGATTGGCGCGGATTTCAGAGAGCAGGTCTTCGATCGAGGGGCCATCGGTGCGCACGAACACAGCTTCCGGATCAGCATTGAACAGCGCGATCGGCTCGTAGTTCTCGTAGTTTAGCGGCGACACGCCGGTCCAGTGATACATGGACAATTCGGTAGTGATCACGCCCAGCGTATAGCCATCCGGCGGCGAGTAGGAAATTTCGGTGTGGCCGACGATGCCGCCACCGCCGGTGCGGTTGATGACGTTGATCGGCTGGCCTAGTTCCTTTTCGAGCAGCGTCGCGATGATGCGGCCCGTTGCGTCGGTGCCGCCCCCGGCAGCCCACGGCACGATCAGGTTGATGGCATGGTCAGGATATTGCGCGGCCGCCGGGGCGATTGCCAAGACCGAGAGCGCAAGAGCGCCAGCGAGCGTCTTCAAAAGGGTCATTTCTGTCCTCCCAGTTAAAGTCGGGTGTTCCGACATACGAACATTGCTTGCCGTATTGCAAACTTAGGTACCACAATCCGGAACTATCATGTCAACTCCCTGGGTGCAAAATCTGCACCAATCGCCTATTTGGCCCAAATACATTGACAGGGACGCGCGGTAACCCGTATCAAATGTAGGAATGATGTTCCGGAGTGTGGAATTTCATGGATGCGGAGCGTAGGTCGCGCCCCGTATGGTCGAAAACTTCGGACGTCGATCGCCATGGTGGCGGCCGTCCGGGCCTTGGAGGAATTCGATGAGCAACCCCATCGCGCTCAAGCTGCGCAACACCCTGACGGGCATCCTGCCGCCCCTTTCCATGCCGTTCGACGAAAAGGGCAACCTCGTCAAAGGTGCGCTCAAGGCCCAGGTCGACTTCATGATCGACTCCGGCGTGCGTGGCCTCGTCGTCGGCGGCTCGACCGGTGAAGGCCACACGCTCTCCTCCACGGAATTCACCGAAGCCATGATCGAGGCTCACGACGCCAATGCCGGCCGCGTGCCGTTCGTCGTCGGCCTCATCGTGCAGTCGACCCGCGAAGCCATTGATCGCGTCAAGGCGCTCGGCGATATTAAGATCGACGCCCTGCAGGTGACCCCGGTCCACTATCTCTTCAAGCCGGGCCGTGAAGCCACGATCGAGCACTTCCGCGCCATCTGGGAAGAAACCCAGGTTCCGATACTGATCTACAACGTCATTCCGTGGAACTATCTCTCCATCGATGACATGCTTGCCATCATGGATGCCGTCCCGGGCGTCGTCGGCATGAAGCAGTCCTCGGGCGACGTGAAGTCGGTGTCCGACCTCATGCTGCGTTCCAAGCCCGAAAACATCGTCCTCACCGGCATCGACGCGCTGCTCTATCCGAGCTTCGCCCTGGGCGCCCATGGTGCCATCAGCGCGCTCACCTGCGCCGTGCCAGGCGTCACCGTAAAGCTCTTCGACGCCGTTCAGGCTGGCGACCACAAGATGGCCAAGGACATCCACTTCCGCCTCAACGCGCTGTGGAACGCCCTCCGCCACGACAACCTGCCGGCCTGCGTAAAGTACATCCAGCACCGTCAGGGCCTGCCGCTCTTCCACCCGCGCGCCCCGATGGAACGCGTCACCGATGCGCAAAAGGCTGCGATCGATGCCGTGCTCGGCCCCGTTCTCGAACTGACCAATGTGCGCGCCAAGTCGGCCGCCTGATTGACCTAAGGCGGGTCGCCGCAGAAGCGGCTCGCCTCCCACCACGACGCCTGGGAGGACGACATGAAAAAGCTGATCAACGACCCCGCAAACTATGTCGACGAGATGCTCGACGGTCTTTGCCTCGCCCATCCGGGCCTTGTCCGCGTGGGCGATGATCGTCGCGCCATCGCCCGCAGCACCAAAATTCGCCAGGGCAAGGTCGGCGTCGTTTCCGGCGGCGGCTCTGGCCACCTGCCACTCTTCACTGGCTATGTCGGCAAGGGCCTGCTCGATGCCTGTGCCATCGGCAATGTTTTTGAAGGTCCCACCATCAATTCCTGCCAGGACGCGATCGCAACCGCTAATGGTGGCGCCGGCGTCCTCTGCCTCTTTGGCAACTATGGCGGGGACAAGATGAACTTCGAAATGGCTGGTGAATTCGCCGCCATGGAGGGGGTCGAAACCCGCACGGTGCTCGGCACCGACGACATCGCCAGCGCCAAGCCTGAAGAATCCCAGAAGCGTCGCGGCGTCGCCGGTCTGATCTTTGCCTACAAGGCCGCCGGTGCGCTCGCCGAACAGGGTGCCAGCCTGGATCAAGTCGCCGCCATCGCGCAGAAGGCCGTCGATCGCACCCGTACCATCGGTGTCGCGCTCTCCTCCTGCCAGATCCCCGGCGCCGCCGGCCCCAATTTCACCATTGCCGATGACGAGATCGAATTCGGCATGGGCATCCATGGCGAACCCGGCATCTGGCGCCACAAGATCCGCCCCGCCGATGAACTCGTCGACGAGATAATTTCCCTGATCCTCGCCGAAAAGCCGGAAGGCGCGAGCCGCGTCGCCGTGCTGGTCAACTCGCTGGGCTCCACGCCCTTCGAAGAGCTCTTCATTCTCTATCGCCGTGCGGCCCAGCAACTCGGCACCGCCGGCCTCACTATCGTCAACCCGCTCATCGGCCCCTACGTGACATCCATGGAAATGGGCGGCGCTTCGATCAGCCTCTGCTTCCTCGACGACGAAATCGAAACCCTGTTGGCCGCTCCCGCCGAGTGCCCCTTCTGGAAGGTTGGCTGAACCATGGCCATCACGCTTGCAACCTTGGCCGACGCCATCACCCGCGCCAATGCCTCCATGTCCAGCCTGACCGACGTGCTCAACGCCGCCGACGCCAAACTGGGCGATGGCGATACCGGCACCATGCTGGCCCGCCTCATTGGCACGTTTGCTGCCGTGGACGTCAAAGACGCCGAAAACCTCGGCGCTGGCTTCATGGCCCTCGCCAAGGCCGGCGCGGCCTCGACCGGTTCCAGTCTTGGCACGCTCATCGTCACCGCAATGATGACCGCCGGCAAAGCCAATGTCGGAAAGACCGAACTCGCCTGGTTTGAGCTCTCCGGCCTTCTCGCCGCGATCCGGGACGCCGCCATGGCGCGTGGCAAGGCCGAACTGGGCGCCAAAACCATCATTGACGGGCTCGATGCGCTCGCCGCCAGCGTCGAAGGCAAGACCGATGCGGC
Source organism: Devosia sp. (assembly GCA_029256605.1). Lineage (GTDB taxonomy): Bacteria > Pseudomonadota > Alphaproteobacteria > Rhizobiales > Devosiaceae > Devosia. Next base: position 15,991 of record JAQSXP010000002.1, read on the forward strand.
CAGTACCGCCGCGGCCGCCGAAAGGGCCATGGAGGCCGTCCTCGCGGAGTTCCGCAATCGCCCGTCCGCCATGGGTCGCGCCCGCATGTTCGCCGAAAAGAGCGTCGGGCTCGACGATCCCGGCATGCTGGCTTTGGCCGAAATCGTCCGCCGTCTTGCCAAAAGCCCTCAGCATGACGGTGCGTCCGTTGCTTGAGAGTGCATCGCAAGTGAACTAAGAGAACCAGGCTTGACGGTCGTGCGTGACTGTTCAATCTGAGTGTTGAGACCCAGAACATGACCGATACCGATCAAGCACTGGCCCCAGCCAAACCGGCCCGGAGCGACGAGAGCCTGAAATCGTTGACCAAGGTGTCGCGCGTGCTCGATTGTTTCGACACCGCGCATCGCTCGCTGACCCTGGCCGAAATCTGCGCCCGGACCGGCTATCCGCGCTCCACCACGCATCGCCTCCTCGCCGCCATGCGCGAAGTCGGCTTCATCGAGCAGGAGCGCGAGCGCGACGCCTATCGTCTCGGGCTGCGCCTTTTCGAACTCGGCAATACCGTGCTCGCCAATCTTGAGCTTAACCGCGAGGGCCGGGCCATCGTCGACGCGCTCCATCGCCTCACGAGCCGTGCCGTGCATCTTGCGGTGTTCGACGGCCATCGGGCCGTCGTCATCCAGCGCACCGAAGCCGAGCCCATGCTCTCCAACACCATGGTCGAAAATTCGCCTGTTCATTGCACCAGCGTCGGCAAGGCTATCCTGGCCCATCAGCCTGAAGACATCATCGCTCGCGTCATCGACGCTGGCCTTGAGCGGTTCACCGAAACGACCTTCACCGAGCCCGACGCCTTCCGCGCTGAGCTCGATCTCACCCGCCAGCGCGGCTACGCCATCGATAATGGCGAGCACCAGCCGGGCCTGCGCTGCATCGGTGCCCCGATCCGCAACCAGTCTGGTCTGGTCTTTGCCGGCATCAGCATCAGCTCCCCCGCCTGGCAATTGCCCATGGCTGAGGTCGACGAACTCAACAAGGTCGTCATCTACCACGCTAATCTGATTTCCCAGCGTCTGGGATACGTGCGCTAACCGCGTCATCGCCTCCCTCCTCCGGTTGGCGTGCTGTGGGCTTATCGCGCCGACGGCATTTCGTGCCGCCGGCGCTGTTCTATCTGCGGATCAAGCGGGGCCGCCGGTTTTGCCGACCGGCCAGATCTTCTGCAGGTCTTCGCCAGCCAGAATGCGCTGGCGGCAAGCGACTTCGTTCTTGCCCAGTTCATCGGCCGCGTCGGCGATGACGCCAACCAGCTCCGAGGGGATGACCACGACGCCGGTCACATCGGCGAAAATAACGTCGCCGGGACGGATGCGCACGCCGTCGATATTGAGTTCGGTCTGGAAGTAGGTCGCTTCCATGCGGCCCGAGACGCCCACCGGGCTCATGCCCTTGGCAAAAAGCGGGTAATCAAGCTTGCGGACTTCGGCAAGGTCGCGGACGGTGCCATTGACGACTGTCGCGGCCGCGCTCTTGGTCTTGGCGCCGCTCGACATAAGTTCGCCTGTACCCGAACCTTCGGCGCAGGAACTGTCGACCATGAGAATGCCGCCCTTGACCACGGCATCGATCGCGCCGTGATAGATGTCCTGCGGCTGGCCGACGCGCGCGCTCTTTTCGTAGAGCACGGTCGAGACCGGACCGCACACCACCTGGCCGGGTGCCAGCACGCCAAACTGCGAAATGCCCTTCAGGTAGCCATAGGGACCACGGCCATCGAGCACGTCGTGGATATCGCCCGAATACCACTGTGAAAGACGCTTGATCGCTGCCCAATCGGTATTGTTGTAGTCATAAGCCGCCATTGTCTCAGCGTCCCTTTTTTGCGGCGTCGATCGCCTGTTCGAGATAGTTAGTGGAATTGTCGATATGCTCGCGCATCAGCGCACGACTGCCCTCGACATCGCCACTGCTGATGGATTGAAAAATGGCCCGGTGTTCGGCGACACCATCGGCCTGCGTCTTGCTCGGCACACGGCTCGTCAGCCGGATCACGTCGGTGATCAGTCCATAAAGATTGGCATAGACGCTGGAGAGGATTACGTTGCCCAGAGAGTGTACCAAGGCCCGGTGAAATTTCGCATCGGCCTCGGCATAGTGGGCAAAATCTTTGGCCGCTGCGAGATCAGTCAGCGCCGCTTCGACCTCTTCCGAAACCTTGCCCTCGCCCGCCGCAAGCCGTCCAACCACCTCCAGCTCGAACATGCGACGCACGTCCATGAGCTGCACGAGATAGGCCGGGTCTTCGGCAAACAGCGTCTTCACACTCGTTGCAAGTGAACCGAGAAACTGGTCCACGTCATTGCGGACAACTTCGGCGCGCTCGCCATGGCGGCGACGGACCAGACCCTTGGTTTCAAGTATTTGCAGCCCCTCACGCACCGAGCGCGTCGAAATCGAAAAGCGGCTCGCCAGCTCGGCTTCCGAAGGCAGGCGCGCGCCCACCTTCAATTCACCCGAGAGGATTTCCGCCTCAATGGCGGCAACCACCGAAGCGTGGAGCTTTTCCCGATCTGACGCGCCTGGGATCACCATGCGGTGAACCCGCCATCGACCACAACATTGGAGCCGGTCATATAGGTCGAGGCATCCGAGGCGAGGAACTGGATGACGCCGTTATATTCGCCCTTCTCGGCCTGGCGGCGCATCGGCACGCGTTCGAGAAAGTTATCAACGAATTCCTTGTCAAAACTGCCAGTCTTTACGCCACCAAAGGAGATCAGGTTGCAGCGGACATTTTTTTCCGCCCAATAGGTCGCCACATAGCGCGTCAGGTTGACGAGACCGGACTTCGAGGCGGCATAGGAGACGGCTTTGATGAAGGGCACGCCGTCGCGCTTTTCGCGATAGGCGTAGAGCGCCTGATTGGGCGAGACCATGCCGTAGATCGAGCCGACATTAATAATGCTACCGCGGCCCTTCTCGGCCATCTTGGCGCCGACCACCTGGCTACACAGCATGACGCCGGTCAGGTTGGTGTCGATGATCTCGTCCCAGAATTTCTGCGGATAGACTTCAAACGGCGCATTCTGTTCCGCGCCGCCATCGGGCTTGGAGTCGATACCGGCATTGTTGACCAGCACGTCAGGCACGCCCCAGTCCGCGATTACCCTATCAGTTGCCGCTTCGATGGCCGCCTTGTCGGTGACGCTGGCTTCATAGATGCGCACGTTTTCGCCAAGGCCCGGAAACAGCTCGTCGAACTTTTCCTGCGTGATCGAACGGCGGCTATAGACCGCCACCTTGGCGCCGGCGTTGGCGAGGGACGTGGTGAACTCGCGACCAAGCTGCCCCAGACCGCCGGTCAGGACCACCACTTTGCCAGCGACGCTGAAAAGGTCAGACATTAAAAGCTCCAAACTTATGTCATAAGTCATATGCCATAGGTTAGGCGGGAGCGTTTGACAAGAGCGAGGGACACGGAGCAGGCGGGTATCACACTCAATCGTCGTGGAGTGTCCGCTGGACAATCGTCTTGACAGGAAACTGCCTCGGTCAGTTTCCATGACGCGCGGCAACAACAATTTAGCCACGACTTTGCCCGCTGCAGCGCACCGTTTACGCAATTATGAGCGGCAGCTTTCGGGAAGTCGCGGGACACCAAACAATGACTGAAATGGGGCGGAATCGGACACCTGAGTGGCGCAGCAGCCCCCACTCCATTACCAACGCGGGAATTCTGCAGTCGGGCGATTGACGCCCTTTGTTCCTTTCCAGAAATTGGACCAGCCTAGGGCGGTAGTTCGAAGACGACGACCGTGATCCAACTGGCCGGCATTGGCGCCGCGATCGGTCATCGCGTACTCATCCTCGACACGGATTCGCAGCGGTCGGCGAGCGGCTGGCGTATGCTGCGCGATGATAATGCATCGATTGGCGTAAAGACCTGCCGCCCTCAGGATGTGGTTGCTCTGGTATCACAGGCGGGCAAGGCGGGGGTTGAGCTTGTTTTGATCGACTATCCTCCGGTTCGAACGGCGGCGTCCGACACCATTGCGGCTGTGTCGGACCTGTCGGTGGTCGTGGCGCGGGCCTCTATGCTGGATATCGTGGTCGGCATGGATTGGATCACATGGCTTAATGCGGCCAATCACCCATTTGCGGTTGCCATCGGGGCTGCCCCGCCCATGCGTAATGGCACGGAAGCTCCCTTCGTACGTGAGGCGCGTAAGGCTCTCAGGCAGGACGTCAGTCGGCTGTGGCGCGGACAGATCACCCTGCGTCACGTAGTGATCGAAAGCGTCGGAATGGGCGGCACCTTGATGGAGACCGAACCGGATGGCGCTGCCGCGGGTGAGTTCTGCCGTCTCTGGACCGGGCTAATGGCAGAGCTGGAGCGCACACAATGAAGAGGTCCATGGCAGACAGCGTCGCGAGGCTGACCGGAGGGGCAGTCGACAAGGCGGACGATCTGAAGGGAGTCGATCCGGGATCTATCAGTGCCGATATTCTATATCGCAGTACCCGTCGGGACCGCGACATGCTCAAGCGCCTCGCGATCGACGAGCAGTCCTCGATGCAGGTGATTATCCACGAGGCGCTCAACGACTGGCTGATCAAGCGCGGCAGGCAACCGATGTCGTAGGAGTGCCGGGGCTACCATGCTAGCACGCTATCTTTCTAGCCTGATAACAAGACAACTTGTGTTGGAGCGAGTGGCCATGCCTGCAGTTCAGCTGGCGTTAACCACGCGATCGAGCCGCGCCTTGCACCGGCCAAACGGATCCTCATCTTGGTCATGTCGGGCCGGATTCGGCTCGATATGGTCGGAACCGCCTTCTGCAAAAGGCGGCCGACGGAAGGTCTGCAAACCAACCGTCGACCTGACCATGCAACCCCTGACTCACCAGGTGATCACATGGCTACCCTTCCTTCTACCGGCGCGAACGCGCCGGGCAAGTCTCATCCGTATTCTTTCCCGATCGAGCCGCCGCGCCTGAGTGGCGGGCTAATCCAGCACGCGCTGGTCTCGGCCTCTACCCAGGTGAAGATTCTCAAGGTCGTTGACGAGACCGGCAGCGCCAGCGTTGCCGACATCATCGCCGAGCTGCCCGACCATCCCGATCCGGTCTCCGCCATCCTGGTCATGGTCGATCTCAAAATCCTCGTGGTTGATGTGAACGGCGTGCTTGACGGCAACGCCACTGTCCGCCGGGCTGACCCCGAGCCGGACCCGGAAGACCAGGGCGGCAGGCCCGCCGCGCCCGGTGGCGGGTCCGGTTCCGCCGGATCCGGTTCGACCCTCTCGGGCTTTTCCGCTGCCGGCGATGCCTTGGCCACGCCCGCGACCCACGATAGGCTGACGCGGCTCGATGTGCCCCCCTTCTCGCCCAGTGTCGTGGTCGGCCCCGGGGAATGCCGCCGGGCCTTGGCCGCCGGACCGAGCTGCACCGCCCCGGCGTCTATGCGTTGATCGGTCCGGAGGGCGTGTATGTCGGTACCGGTGCCGATGTCGGCCTGCGTGTCGCCATCGGCCAGCAGCCGGTGGGCGATATCGACACGGTCTTGGTCATCACCGATGCCAACAACAATCTCAGCGAAGACGATGCGAGGGCGTGCGAGCGCATGCTCTGGTCCCGCGTCGCCGCTGCGCGCGAATACACGTTGGTCAATGGCTTGCCCGATGGCGCCAGCATCGAAGCGCAACGCTATAGCGAGCTGGAGGCTTTTCTGGGATCGGCCTGTCTCGCGCTGCGCCATTGTGGGGTGCTGTTCACCGCCGGATCGGCCCGCAGCGTGCTCGCGGGCCCGCGCGGGGAGCCGGGACGCGCGGGGCCCGTGCGCCCCTTCAACTCGATTCCGCCCGGCGAGGTGCTCGAGCTCGAGTTCGGAGCCGGACTTGTGGCCCTGGCGGCGCGCCAGTCGGAGACTCGCTGGATCCTGCTCAAGGGATCCGATGTGCGAATCGACACCGTCGCCAGCGCCAATGCCAGCACGCGCTACCTGCGCGCCGCCTGGCAGCACGCGGGTTTGCTGGGGATGGCGCCCGACGGCAGGAGCCTCGTCGCCGCACGCGACCTGATCTTCCGCAGCGGGAGTGCGGTGGCGCAGTTCTGCGCCGGATCCAAGGGCCGCACGCTTGAGAGCTGGAAGCCGATCGCGCCTGATGGTGGCTATGATCCGCAGACCCCGGCCTTGATCGCCGCCTAGGCCCCGCCTCCCTCCAAACTTCCCCTTCACTCCCATTGTTAGCGCGGACCGACCGTTCGTGGTCGGTCCAGCGCCAGGAGCAGTTCATGCCCGACGACACCCATGAATATGATGACGATACCGTAACCGTACTGGAAGCGCCCTTGTCTGCAGATGTGGCCCTTGCCCAGGAGGCGCTCGCTCAGGCGCTTTCGCGCCGAACGAGGGCGCTGCTGCCCAAGCCCTCGCAGGTGATCATCCTCAAGGTACCGAGTGGCGATTGGGTCGATCCCATCAGCCACGCACTGCCCATGGTGACGTCAAAGATCACGGTCAAGACGGCCGACGAGCTCGAGCGTCTCAATAAGATCGATCGGCGCGCGGGCGCCAGCGCCCTGCGGAGTCTCCGGACTGGCCGCACCATCGTCTTTGTCTCGCAGGACCCCGAGACGATCCTCGATCAGACCGTGCTGGCGGCTGCCGACGCCACCATCGTCATCCCGCCACTGACGGTGGCGCTGTTGCGCAAGGTCATCCGGCAGGTCAGCAAGCAGACGGCGCGGGGTGTGACCGCCGAGATGGCCGAACAGCCGCTGCCGGTCATCCTCTCGGCCATCCGCCCCGGTCTGCCGGCACGTGCTTCGGTCGCCAGACTCGCCCGCGCCCTCGAGATGCGCCCTGCGCCGCCGATGGTGTCCTCCGTGCCCCTGCTGAGCCAGCTGCCGCTGACCTCCACGCTGCGCAGCTGGACCGACCAGGCCCTGGCCGATCTCGCCGCCGTTCAGGCCGGCACGCTCCCCGTGGGTCATCTGGTGTACGGGGTCCTCGAAGGCGTCCCCGGTACGGGCAAGACGCTTCTTGCCGAAAGCCTCGCGCGCACCGCCGGCTGGAGCTTAGTGTCGAGCACCATCGGAGCGTGGTTTACGCACGGCGATGGGGCGCTCGGCGGGGTGGCGCGCAACATAAAGGACTTTGTCGATACGGTGCTCGCTGCCGAGCCGTGCATCGGCTACCTCGACGAGCTCGACGGCCTCCCGGACAGGGCGACCATGGACAGCCGGAGCAGGGAGTGGTGGACCCCGATCGTCAATCTCGTGCTGGTCGAGATCGACCGGCTCAGGAGGTCCGGGAAACCGGTGCTGCTTCTGGGCGGCACCAACTACTATACACGTCTGGACGCGGCTCTCGTCCGCCCCGGACGCCTGCAGCAGCGCGTGTCTTTCCTGCCGCCTCAGAGCGACGACGAAGTAACTGCCTTTCTGCGGCATTTTCTTGCGGACGATCTGATGGACGCCGACCTCTCCCCCCTGCTTCGGTTCGCCAGCGGCGCCACGCCGGCGGCAATGGAGGGCTGGGTGAAGGAGGCGCGAGCGCAGGCCCGCGCCGCCGGAAGGTCGATGCGGCTGCGCGATCTCCTGAGCCAGATGGTGCCGGATGACACCCGAAGCCAGGCGGACGTTCGCGCGATTGCCCTTCACGAAGTGGGCCATGCCCTCGTGGCGCATCGCCTCGGCCATGCCGTCGAGACGCTGTCCATCATTCCGGTGGGACGCTCGGCCGGGCACACCCGCAGCACACTGCCGGGCCTGCTTCTCGATTTGGCCGACATCCGCGATACAGCAACGGTCATGCTGGCCGGGCGCGCTGCCGACACCGTCCTGGGCGCCGGCGCCAGTACGGGGGCGGAAGGCGATCTCGAAGCGGCGACGCGGATCCTGCTTGCGGCCCATGAGCGACAGGGTCTCACGGATAACCTGCTCTATATGCCGGCGGTCGGCTCCCGTTCGGATCCGTCCATGGTGACGGCGGTCGCGAAGGAACTTCGTGACCTGCTCGACCGCGCCAGCGCAATGATCAATGCCGAGCGGGATCGTGCCTATGAGCTCGCCGATCACCTGATCGCTTCGCGGGTCCTGACCGGCAAGGAAGTTGCTGACTGTCTCGGCGGGGCGCCGCGCGCTGTCAGGAGGACGCGCCGTTCGGCACCTCGACCCGGCGCGAGGAGGATGGCATCGTGAGCCGTCTCACCCGCGACACCATCCTGGCCGGGCTGCAGGTGACCCGGCTCACCCAGCAGGGACCCTTGCCGACTGCAGCGGACCTTGCCCCGGCAGCCGACCGTGTCCTCCTCACAGTTCAACTGCTTGGCGATGCGGACCTTTAGTTCGTCGGCTGCGCTCTTGTTGAAGGCCAGGACCAGTATCCTCCTCTGGAGCACGGCGACCTGGCCGCCGCAGAACCAGCCCATGGCACTGATGGAGCTATGGACGAGCAGAGTGTCGCCCGCTGTGACACCCGGTTTGCCAAGTCGTGTTGCAGGCTCTCGGTGGGTGGCGGAAACTTGGTGCGTGAAATGGTATCAGCTTCACTCATGGTCGGCACTCCGCAGTCACGAGGACTGGTGCTTCCCTTTTCTGGCATCCACCCGATGTACGGCAATCGGGAAATGGGGGCAGTGCTGGCGGGACAGGGGGTGGATAGTCGACTGACCGCTTTCGGAATGCGGTGTGAGGAAGCGGACAATGATCTTCTTGATTAAACCGGCTACTGCGTAGGTTGCACTTAAGCCTGCCCGGCGGCAGTGTTGCTAAACGAAGGGGGCGGAACATGGATATGACCGCGGTAAGGATCAGGCCGATCACCGAAGCGGACGCCGAGGGCTTTCGCCAGGCTGTGGGCATGGTGGGGCGCGAGCGCATCTATATCCGCTTGACCGACGCCCCAAGCGCCGAGGACGCTCTAGCCTTCGTGCGCAGCAATATCGAGAACGGGCACCCCCAATTCGTTGCCGAGCACGCAGGCGACATCGTCGGTTGGTGCGACATCGTTCGCGGCGACTATGAGGCTGAAAAGCACGTCGGCTCACTGGGTATCGGCATCATACCAGCATGGCGTGAGCGCGGCGTTGGCCGCCGGCTCATAGAAGCAACGCTGGAAGCCGCAGACGCAGCCAAATTCTTGAGGATTGAACTGACGGCCAACGCCAACAACGAACGGGCTATCCGATTGTATGAGAGCGTGGGCTTTGTGGAAGAAGGCCGCAAGCGCAGCGCACGACTGCTTCAAGAGCAGTTCTGCGACGTCTTGGTGATGGGGCGCCTTCGTCTCTCACCGCAAAGCTAAGAAGTAGCGGGGGCAGCTTTTGGCGCGCTGCACGTAGGGCCTGATAGGCAGAGATGGGATCGAGATCCGACGCCGGTCACGTTGCCATAGTCGTTCTCTCCACGGCCGCTTTGGCCGAAGGAGAAATGTGATGGGTATCTCTCAGTACGACCCTGCTGCTTCAGGGAGACCTGCCTGGAACGCCGGCCGGCAGGTTGGCGCCAAGCGCGCATTAAAGATCAGACAAATCTGGTCAATCCGCTTCTTCCTTGACCGAGAAGGAAGGATGAGAGACCGAGCACTCTTTGACCTGGCGATAGACAGCAAGCTCCGAGGCTGCGATCTCGTGAAGATCAAGATCGGCACACTCGTGGCAGGACCGGCCATCCGGTCACGGTCAATGGTGATCCAGCAGAAGACGGGGAGGCCCGTCCAGTTCGAGATCACAGCTGACACACGAGCCAGCCTACTTGCCTGGCTCGAGCGACGCGGGGGCACGATTGATGACTTCGCGTTCCCGAGCCGAGTTGTGGCCAACGGCCACTTGAGCACCCGCCAGTACGCCAGGCTGGTAGACGAGTGGGTCACGGCTATCGGACTGACGCCTGAGGAGTATGGCACCCATTCTCTGCGCCGCACCAAGGCGTCGCTCATCTACAAGGCCACAGGAAACCTGCGAGCCATCCAGATACTCCTCGGTCATAGCAAAATCGAGAACACAGTGCGGTACCTTGGCGTGGACGTCGACGACGCTCTCTCGCTGTCAGAGGCTACCGAGATCTGAGCAAGCGACTTCGCCGGCAGCCGTTTCTGCACCGTCGGCGAAGCGCCCCATTTCTGCCGTTCAGGCCATCGTTGCGGCAATCTGAAAGCTGACGGCTTAGCAACTGCGGTCTGGTATCCTCCCAATAACGACAAAAAATCACAACATCGATTTGGACGAGGGCAAGCTGGTGATGAATGTGCGTTTATGATTCCGCCCGAAGCATCACGACTTGACGGGAAATCTGGCTTCAAGTTCGGATACCTGTTCGGGGTCCAGGGGCCGGTAGTCCTGGTCCCGTAGCAGCAGGTAGAGCCGCGCCGACTCTTCGAGTTCTTCGGCCGCGTGGACTGCTTCCTCTAAAGAAATTCCGGCCACTACGGGTCCGTGATTGGCGAGCAAGACGCAATGGTGTCGAGCGGCCAGCTTTCGCACGGCCCCGGCGAGCGCGCCGTCTCCTGGCGGGAAATAGGGAACGAGCGGCAGCTTGCCGACACGCATGACCTGATAGGCCGTCATTGCCGGCAAGACGTTGGCGTGATCGAGACCGCAGAGGCAACTGACCGCCACCGAATGTGTCGAATGGAGGTGGACAATGGCCCGGGCCCGGGGGCGTTCGCCATACATCGCCATATGCAGGAACGCCTCCTTGGTGGGCGGGTCTCCTGACAAGAGCGTGCCATCGGCCGCGAGGCGCGAAATGCGCGCGGGGTCGATGGCGCCCATCGAGGATCCGGTCGGTGTCATCAGCCAGCCATCATCGAGACGCAGGCTGATATTGCCGGTCGATCCATGGGTCAGCCCCCGATCAAAGATCGAGCGGGCAAACCAGGCAATCTGTTCGCGCTGTTTGGTTTCGGTCATTGCAACACGTCCAGCGCATGCTCGAAAAAGTCGGCGCCGCCAAAATTACCGCTTTTCAGCGACAGGGTCACCGGGCTTTCGCCGATGGACTGGGTCCAAGGAACACCCGGCGCGATAAGCTGGCCGATCTGCAGCGCCTTGATGCCCAAAGCCGAAACGACGGCGCCGGAGGTTTCGCCGCCGGCAACGAGAAACCGGCCGATGCCCTGACGGCGCAAGCCCGTGGCGATCTCGCCGAGGACCTGTTCCATCATCGCGCCGGCTCGCTCGCGACCGTAACGCGCTTGTGCTGCGGCAACAGTGTCTGGATCGGCCGACCCATAGATGACAACGGGAGTGTCTTCGGCCTGCGCAGCTGACCAGTTGAGCGCGGCGGCGGCAACGCCCTCCTCCCTCGCTATGGCGTCGATATCGAGTCGGAATGACGGCCAGAGCGCAGAGGCCCTTTGCAACTGATTACGGGTAGCCGCTGAACAGCTGCCTGCGAGGATAGCGGCGCGACCCGAGCCCGAAACGGCCTGGGCGAGCGCTCCCGCCCCCAACTTTCCCGCGCGGCGAAAATTGTCGGGCAGTCCCATGGAGATCGCCGACCCGCCGGTGATAAAGGGGTGATCGTGAACGGCCTGTCCGAGCCGGCGCAGATCGTCGTCGGCGATGGCGTCGGTCACCGCATAGCCGACGCCGGTCTTGCGCAGACGGGCAAGCTCTGCGCGGATGGCGGTAACATCCTGGCTCACCACATCATAGCGCACCAGTCCGACGGCGCGCGCTGACTGCGCGGACATCAGCTCGACAAGGTTCGAGCGCCGCATGGGCGTGAGCGGATGGTCGCGCATCGGAGAATCCTGCAGCAACTGGTCGCCGACAAAGAGGTGGCCGCGAAACACGGTCCGACCGTTGGCCGGAAAGGCCGGGCAGACGATGGCCAGATCGGCGTTTAGCGCCTCGGCCAGGGCATCTGCCACCGGCCCGATATTGCCATCGTCCGTTGAGTCAAAGGTCGAGCAATATTTGAAGAGGATCTGTTCGGCGCCCGCTTTGCGCAGTGCGCCCAGTGTCGCCAGTGATTGCTCAATGGCTTCCCGTGCCGGCGCCGTACGCGTCTTGAGGGCGACCACGACAGCCGCGGCATCGCCCGCCAGAGCCATCGTTGCCGCATCCGGCACGCCGATCAGCTGGACGACCGGCATGCCTTCGCGCGCGAGGATACTGCCAAGGTCGGTCGCGCCGGTGAAATCGTCGGCAATGGCTCCCAGAAGCATCTTGGGTCTTCTCCAGCTGTGCCGGCGATAATTACGCCGGCTAATCCCCAATCCGGCCTGCTGCCGGTCCGCAAGCGTGGGCCGACTAGCCAAGACCTGAGCCGGTCACTTCCTTTAGTTGAGCAAAGAATGCCCGCTTGTGTGGGGTATTGATCCCCCAGTTTATCGGCACCGTCTGAAATCCGCTCAGGTCTTCGAAGCTGGTTTCGCGTTCGCGCTCGAGCCAGTCGCACTTGATCTGAGTCTCACCGCAACCATAGCCCTGATCGTAGTAGCCCCAACTGACACCGGCATTGAGGGCCGCCTCGAAGCTCGCCATGTCGATGCTGTCCTCGTTGCAGCAGATGGGGCGTGGATTGGCGGCGATGTCCTCATCGTTCTTGAAGGCGACGAGTTCGCGGTAGAACTCGTCGGCAAAGCTGTCATTGCCGTGCGGCATCAGGAAATCGCAGTACTTGTGCCACTCGCCATTGGGCTTGTGCTTGACGGGGTGGATGGACGTGCTGACGAGGAGCCGGCGACCGTCGAGAGTGGTCGACCGCGCGATATCGAGGAGTTCGTGAATGCGGCGAGAGGACAATATGTCCCGACGTTGCTGAATTTCGTTCTTGAGATCGACCAGGATGTTGCGGTGCCCGGTTTGCAGCAGCCAGGCCGTCATGTTCTTGACGGCGGCGCGGACGGCGCCTTCGCTCTCGAAGCGCTGCTGCTTCCAGTAGAAGTAGTTGACGAACACCACCATTTCCTGTTCGTCGGCAGCCTTCAGAATTTTCGCCAGGCGATCGAGATAGGGTTGCTGCAAGGATCCGTCTGGTAGGAAGGCGCTGTTGAGGTAGTTCTCGAAAACCTCGTTATAGTACATCGCTCCGCCGCCCTGCATCCCGACCGTCACGCCCAGCAGGCCGTGCGCCCGATAGACGGGAAGCATGTCGCAGAATTCCTGGGTATTGCGGTCGGGGTCCCAGACGCCCGTATCGGGATAAGACCAGTTGCGACGGGTGGCAGGGTTGGCATCGTCGAACACCGCCTGGACCATGCGGCTGTTCAACAGCAGACCCTCGATGCGGCGTCCCTGGTGGTGGCGGCCCGGATAGGTCAACGCGCCGTTAATCCTCCAGTCGGTGCCATCGATTTCAACGGTTGTGCTCAAAACTATTCCTGTCGGGTTCTGGCTGCTGATTGGCTGGCGGGGATCGGGTCACCGCAGCGGGGCGAAGCGGTACTCGGTGAGCTGACGATAGGTGGTGTTGGCGGGGAGAATGGCGGATGGGAAAAGATGGTGATTGGGGCTGTCCGGCCAGTTTTGAGCTTCAAGGCAAAGGCCTTGGCCGGCCCCATAAATGCGACCCTCGAGGCCTCGCTGACCGGGCTGAAGTTTATAGCCGTCATAAAGATGGAGGCCCGTTTGTGTCGTCCAGAGTTCCAACGCCGGACCGTCGGGCAGGGACAAGCTGGCGGCAAAGGCGGGTTCGCTGCGGGTTGAGGCTGCAAGGCAGTAGTTGTTGTTGAAGCCAGGCAGCGGGCGATCGACACCGATCGGGCGGGCGACGCGGAAATCGTAGAGCGTGTCCGCCACCGGCGCGATCTCACCGGTCGGAATGAGGTCGGGCCCGGCGGGCAGGTAACTCTCGGCGGCAATCTCGAGCCGATGAGCGGCGATATCGCCCCGGCCGGAAAAATCGAAATACGGGTGATGGCAGAGATTGACTACCGTCTCCCTGTCCGCTGTCGCCTCGAACTCCAAACGCAGCGTAGCCGAGCCGATGATGCTGTAACGCGCGGTGATGCTGCACTCGCCTGGATATCCCTCATGGCCGTCTGGGCTCACCAGATGGAATGCGAGGCTGGTGGATGTCTCATCGATGACGGTCCAGGCTTGCCTGGCCGTGCCGGTGGCACCACCATGCAGGTGATGGTCGCCCCCATTGCGCGGCAAGGCGAGCATCCTGTCGGACATTTCTACATGTCCCTTGGCAATGCGGTTGGCATGTCGCCCGATTACCGCACCGGCGTAGTGGTCGGTGTCACAATAGTCCTCGATGGCTTCAAAGCCCAAGACGAGCGGATGCGGCCACCCTGCCAGACGCAGGTCCGTCAGGGTAGCGCCGAACGGGCTCAGGCGCGCCGACAATGCGTCATTGGTGATCCGGAAGGTGTCCATGATCGGTCAGAAGCGTTTGCCGGTGACCTTATCGAACAGGTGCACATTGGCGGGATCGAGGGACAGCGTAATCTGGTCGCCGGGCGCCAAGTCCAGCCGCTCCCGAAACAGCGCCAGGAACGCATGGCCAGCGGCCGTGACGTTGAGCAAGGTTTCAGTACCGGTCGGCTCTACGACCACCACCTCGGCATTGAGTTGGGCGGTGGAACCGGACGTTGCCAGCGACAGGTGTTCGGGTCGGAAGCCGAGCACGATCTCTTGACCCGGTTTTACAGCGCTGGTCGACCTGATCGGCAGGGTGAAGCCGCCACTGACAAACGTCGTTACGCCATCAATGCTCTCGATGCGGCCGTCCAGCATGTTCATCGACGGCGAGCCGATAAACCGGGCGACGAAGAGATTGGCTGGGCGATCGAACAATTCGAGCGGCGGGCCAACCTGTTCGACATTGCCGTCATTCATAACCACGATGCGGTCAGCCATGGTCATGGCTTCCACCTGGTCATGCGTCACATAGACAGTGGTGGTCTTGAGGCGTTGATGCAGCGCCTTGATTTCGGAACGCATCTGCACGCGCAGCTGTGCGTCGAGGTTCGATAGCGGTTCGTCGAAGAGGAAGACCGCCGGATCGCGCACGATGGCGCGGCCCATGGCTACGCGCTGCCGCTGGCCACCGGATAACTGGGCGGGTTTGCGTGCCAGCAATGGCTGCAACCCAAGGATATCGGCGGCCTCGCTGACCTTCTGATCGATCTCGGCCTTGCTGCGCCGGGCGAGCTTGAGGGAGAAGCCCATATTCTCGGCCACAGTCATGTGCGGGTAAAGCGCATAGCTCTGGAACACCATGGCAATGTCCCGCTTCTTGGGCGGCAGGTCGTTGACGACCAGATTGCCGATGGCGATCTCGCCCGAGCTGATCGACTCGAGGCCGGCGATCATGCGCAGCAGGGTGGACTTGCCGCAGCCCGAAGGCCCGACCAGGATGACGAATTCGCCGTCCGGGATGTCGATGGACACCCCGTGCAGCACCTCGAGTGTACCATAGGCCTTGCGGGCCTGGCGAATTTCGATTGAAGCCATTTCGTCGGTCCTCGTCGGGTATAGGGGGCGTCAGCCGGCGGCGCCGGTGATTTCGGCGACGCGGTTGAAGAAGGCTGTCTTTTCGGGGGTGGAGATGCCCCAGTTGACCGGGGGCGACTGGAAGCCGTCGTGATAATTGTTCTTGCCCTGGTCGTAATAGCCCCATGGCACATAGTGAGGGAACGCCGCATCCATATTGGCCACGAGGGTTGAATCCTCGTTGATGCAGATCGGGCGCGGATTGTCGGTGAAGACCGAGCTGGCCTTGATCGAGCGGATCACCTTGTCGATGCCGTCGGGATCAAGCCCGTTTCCATGGAACAGGATGAAATCGCAGGCCGCCAGCAGGTCGGTCACCTTGGTGCGGCCAATCTTTTCGAGAAACTCTTCCGTCGTCGGGTCGCCATTGCCGCGCCGCTCGGGCAGCGGCACGCCGGCCTGTTCGCGGTACGGCCAATTGGTGGTGCTGGCCGCCACGAGCAGACGGCGACCATTGCGGTGCCTGGTCTTGACGCGGTTGACCAGTTCGTGGACGCGCGACGGGGTCAGGATTTCGTGCTCGTAAAGGGGCACGTCGCATTCGTTGTTGATCTCGACCATGACGTTCTCGAGGCCGGTATCGAGCAGCCAGTCGGTGGCGTTGTCGACGCCACGAATGATCGCGGCTTCATCGGCCATGTTTTCGTCCTGGCCGAAGTAATAATAGCCCAGCATCACGGCAATTCCCTGCTCGTCGCAGGCACGCAGCACCTTTTCGAGGCGGGCAAGGTATTTCGGCTTGAGTTCGCCCTGCGGCGTGAAGGCGGAATTGACCCAAGGCTGCACCATCTCGGTGCCGGTGATCGGCATGCCGCCCTGCAGGTTCAACGTGACGGCGCGAATGCCCTTGCCATAATAGGTCGGCAGCGCGGCGATGAATTCCTCGACGTTCCGATCGGCATCCCACGTGCCGGTATCGGGATAGGCCCACTGCTTGATGGAGTCGGCATTCTCGTCATCGAAAATGGCCTGCACCATGCGCGTGTTGAACAGCAGTCCCTCGACCGGCTTGCCTTGGAAAGTGCGCCCCTTGTAGGTGGGCTCGCCGTTGATCAGGAATTTCTCACCGTCGATGGTGAGGCGGGTTTTGGACATCTCATTCTCCCTTGGCAATATTTGTCGTGATGGTCGGATAGCGCGTGGCCAGCGCCTTGGCGGCCGCAACGCTTTGTTCGAGCCAGGCCAGTTCGAGCGCCTGGGTGGTGTCGAAGTCCCCTTGCCAGGGCAACCAGTGCTCCAGAATCGTATTGACCTGCCGTCCGTGCTGCCCAAGGGCATCGAACACGATGGCTGGATCCAGGCGCCCCTGCCCGAGCGGCGTGCCGACGAAGCTGCCGCCGACGCCATGTGGGTCGAGGGCGATGCGGAAATCCTTGAGGTGCAGGTTGACGGCATAGGGGGCCAGGAGGGCGATCGTGGTTTCCGGCCATTCCTGGCAGGCGATGGAATTGGCAACGTCAAGGCACACGCCGAGCGTTTCGTCGCCGACCATGGAGACGATGTCGACCAGTCGCGGCGATGGCAGGTGGAAGTGATTTTCGACCGCAAGCACGACCCCTGCCGCCCGACATGCGGGCAGTAGCCTCGTAAACATGGCGGCGATCTCGGCATCGCCGGCCGAGGACTCTTCGGCAGTGGGCGCGATCCGCAGCAGCGTCACGCCGAGCCGTCCTGCGAGGTCGAGATATTGTTCGACGAGTTCTGGCGCGCAGCCCGTCATGCCCAGTTCCAGCGCGATGTCGAGGCGCCCGGCATGATCGGCCAGGGCGTCGATCTCTCCTCGCGGCAGGGTATGGAGCGGCAGATTGTCGGCAAACTGGACCAGCGGAACGCCGAGGCGCGCCGCATGATCGAGAATCCCCGCCGCCGAGATCGGACGGTCTGGGCCACGGTCCCGGATGCCGACATGCCAACGAAACGCGTAGCTGCCGATGCCCAGCATCAGACCAGCGCCGCGATCAGCTTGTTGAAGGCACGGGCAGGAATGCCTTCGTCCTTGAGCGCACTCAGTTCCTCGAAACCGATCTTCTTGATCAGCTTGCCCAGATTTTCCATGATCTCGAAGGTAGCGCCGACGGCCTCGGCATTGTCGCCCGAACGGGTGAAAACGTCGTAGGCGAACCAGCCGTCCCAGCCGAGCCTCTCCACATAGTAGAGGGTCTCGAGGGTCTCCCAGAAATTGACAGATGCCGGCAGCATGTCCCAGTCGGCGCCCCGGTCATTGTCGTTAAAATGGACATAGAAGAGACGCCCGGCGGCTTGGGCGATGCACAGCTCGGCAGCCGGGGTTTCCCCCGCGATCAGGGCATGGCCGACATCCATGGTGACGCCGAGGTTAGGGGCACCCACCACGTCGCAGAAGTGCAGGGTGCGGCCCATATTGGGCAGCACGATGCGGTTGCGCACCTCGTATGCCTTGTATTCGATGCTGACCTTGACGTCGGGGCGGTAGGCAGTGGCTTCGCGGAAGCACTCGGCCAGCCACGCCCACTGCTTTGCGTAGTCGACCTGGAAGGCGTAGTCCCAGCCATCGATCAGCGGGCAGACCGATATCATGTTGGCACCCAGATCGGCGGCCATGTCCATGCCGGACTTGAGGTATTCGACCGAACGCCGGCGAATGGCCGCATCGGGATTGGTGAACGAGCCGTTGCGGAAGATGTCCTCGCCCTTGACGTTGACGTTCACCGCCGAGACGGCAAAGCCGGAATCCTTGACCAATTGCACGTGCTCCCCCTCGTGGCCGAGGTCCTGGGGGTAGACCGGTTCGATGCCGTCGGTGCGCGCGATGGTGCGGGCAATGTCGAGCCGTTCAGCGAGGCTGCGGGGTTTCTGGTATTCGTGAAAGCGGTCAGCATAGCGCCCGAGCGTGCCAAGCAGGATGGAATTGCGAAAAGCCATTTGAAGAGGTCCTAGGGAGTGAGGGCGATCAGGTCTTGACCGAGCCGGCCGTGAGGCCGCCCACCAGCCAGCGCTGGACGAAGACGAAGACCACGAGGGCAGGAACGGTCGCCACCACGCAGGCGGCCATGAAGGCATTGACGTACTGCACGCCGCCGCCTTCCTGGGCGAAGTCGCCGATGCCTACCTGGATGGTTTTCATCTCGCCCTGGTTGAGCAGCAGACTGGCCCAGAGGAAGTCGTTCCAGGCATTGAGGAAAGTGAAGATGGCAACTGCGGCGATGCCAGGCAGGCAAACGGGCAGGATGACGCGCCAGAACGCTTCGAAATAGCCGCAGCCATCGATCAGGGCCGCCTCTTCGAGTTCGGGCGGCGCTGCGGACTCGAAGTAGCCCCGCAGCATGAGCACCGCGAACGGGAGCGAGAAGCCGACATAGGCCAGGATAAGACCGGCATAGCTGTTGAGCAGTCCTAGGTCCTGGATGAAAAAATAGATCGGGAAGACGCGGGTGATCGCCGGGATCAGGTTAGTCAGAAGGATCAGGCCAAGGATGATGGTGGCGCCAGGAAAGCGGAAGCGCGCCAGCACATAGGCGGCCGAACAGGCAATGATGGTCGAGATGCCAGCGGCGGTAACGGAGACGAACAGCGAATTGAGCACGTAGCGCCACATCGGGATCAGCCGGTTGGCGTTGGTATAGGGCTGCGCCGTCGGTTCGGTCGGAAACCAGATCGGCGGCAGCACGCGGATTTCCTGGTTGGGCTGGAACGAGCTCTTCAGCATCCAGTAGACCGGCAGCAGGATGTAGAACAGCAGTGCGATGGTGATGGCAACGACCAGCACCCGCGTGACCAGGTCAGTCTTGTTGGCGAAGGCCAGACGCTGCCACAGGCCGGCACGAACGGCGGTTTCGGGCACGGCAATGGTCATCATGCCACCCCTTTCAGCTGGGAACGGAGATAGAAGATCGAGATGAACCCGGTCATGAGGAAGATCACGCCGCTGGATGCGGAAGCCAAATCGAATCGAAAGAAGGAGAAGGCCTGCTGGTAGGAATAGACAGCCATGATGTTGGTGAGATTCTGCGGCCCGCCACCAGTCATGATGTAGTTGATCTCGAAGGATCCGAGCCCACCAATGACCAGCAACGTGATCAGGATGGCGAGGACCGGACGCAGCATCGGAAGCGTGACGTACCAGAATTTCTGCAACAGGCTGGCGCCATCCACCTCTGCCGCCTCATAGAGGCTGCGCGGGATCGACTGCAAAGCCGCGAGCAGGAAGATCACGGCGAAAGGCAGGCCGTTCCAGACGCGCACCGCCACGATCGACATCATGGGAATGCTGAACGGTCCCCAAGTGGCAGAGTCGGTGAGCCATCGCACATTGCTGGTGATCAGGCCGAAATCCTGCAGCAGGAAATTGATTGGGCTGCGATCGGTGTTGAGCAGCCACATCCAGATGGCCGAGGCCACGGCGGGGGGCACAAACCAGGGGACGCAGACCAGCATGCGCAGAGCTGTACGGCCCCGGTAATTGATGTTCAGGACCTGCGAGAGCAACAGGCCAAAGCCCAGCGTCGCCGCCACTGCAAGAATGGTGAAGATGATGGTGTTGAACAGGGTCTGTACGAAGCGCGGATCGGAAAACACCTCGACATAGTTGTCGAGCCCGACGAAGGGCGTGCCGAACTCGTTGACCCTGAGCAGGTCGTATTCGACAAAGCTCATCCACAGCGAGAACAGCATCGGGTAGATGCCGAGCGCCGCGGTAATCAACATGGCGGGTGCCACCATAAGGTAGCAGAATAGGTACTTCTGGCGTGTCATGCGCACCGTCCCGATAAGCGGTCAAAAGTGGCCGGGAGGGAGGACGCTCCCGGCCTGGCTGCTGGGCTCAGCTGCCGCTGGCGCGATCGAGCTCTGCCTGCATGCGGGCCTGTGCCTCGGTGACTGCAGCGTCGATATCGGCGCCGCCGATGACGGTGTTGTAGACGAGGTCATAAAGGACAGCGCCCGGCTCTGGAGACGCGATCGCGTTCCACACGGCGCTCGGATGCTGGGAGGTGTGGCCGTAGTTGAGCGTTTCAGCCATCACTTCCTGCCATGGGCGCTGCGTCCAGAGTTCTGAGGTCATCACCGAACGGCGTGGGCTGGCAGCGCCGGAAACTTCGCTGATGCGCTCCATGTGTTCAGGCTGAGACAGGAACTCGATCCAGTCGAGGCACGCTTCGACATCGCTCGACCCATAGAGGACGCCCCAATAGCCGGCGCCGGAGAACGAGTCGCGCTCGCCGGTGGGACCTGCGGGGTTGATCTCGAGCGCCCAGGTGCCTTCCAGTTCGGGATAGTCGCGATCGAACTGGGAGGGCCAGGAATTGTTGGTGCTGCCGATGATCGCGACCCTGCCGGAGGTGAAGTCGGCCAGCGGATCTGCACTCTTTTCAAAGATTTCCGGCGAGGTGACCTTATGCACCTGGACCAGGTCCTGCATGAATTTCAACGTGGTGCGCATCGCTTCGTTGTCGATCGTCGCGGTGCGGCCATCTTCGCTCATCATAAGTCCGCCGGCCTGCCAGTAGTAGGGCATCAGGGTCTGGCCGGGATTGTTGTTGGCGCCCAGCGCGAAGCCCCAGCGGGTCACGTTGCCGTTGGCGTCGCGCTCGGTCAGGGCAAGGCCCTGCTCGACAATCTCTTCCCAGTTATCTGGCGGCGCATCGATGCCGGCCTCCGCGAGGAAGTCGGTGCGGTACATCATGGGACGAATGTCAACGCGCCATGGAATGCCGTAGAACTCGCCGTTGCGATGGACGTCCTCGAGTGCGCCTTCATAGAAGTCTGCTTCGAGCGTCGGCCAGCGGTCGCGGTATTCGGTAATTGGCATGGGGCCGTAGCGGCCGCCACCAATGCCCGAGAAGGAGTGCAGCCAATACATGTCCGCGCAATCAGGAGCCGCGCCGCCTTGGGCCACTGTAAGCCAGGTATTGAACGCGACCGACCAGTTGATCACTTCGACCGACACGTTAATGCCGGATTCGTCGCGAAACTCTGACGTCAGTTCGTCGTAGAGGTCCTGGTATGCCAGAAGATCGCCTTGGGGCTGGGTCCAGAAGGTGATGTCCTGCGCATAGGCGCTCAGCGCGGCTGTGGTGGTTAGCGCGGTTGCCAGCGCCAGGGTTGCCGTGTGCCGTGCCAGTACCTTGCGGTTGCTGCTGGCGGGGCCGGTTGGTCGTTTCGTCATAGTCTCCTCCCTTGAGAAATCCGAAATCGTCAGACCTTCATACCGGTCTGTTGTCCGCACGAGCCCGCATCAGAGCGATGGTCTTGCGAATGTGGGTGAGCATTACCTGCTCAGCGCGTTCAGGATCCTGCGCCTCAAGCGCATCGATGATGTCGAGGTGCTCCTGCAGCGTTTCGGCCGGCGGCCGCAGCAGCCCCTGAGACAGTGACAAGCGCAGCACGTCGCGCACCGCATCGAGCTGGCGAGTCAGGAAATCGTTGTCGAGCAGGGTCGTCAGATAATGATGAAACTCGCGATCTGCCTCGCGATAGGCTGACCAGTCGTCATCGTCGGGCTGGGGCGCTGCACTGGTGATCAGCGAGCGGAGGTAGAGAGTGTGCCGCCGTTCGATGCGCGGCGCGACCAGCCGGCAGGTCAGCCCTTCGAGCACCGCCCGCACCTCGAACAGGTCGGCGATCCGCTGGGGACCGAAGGTCACGACGGTGGCTTCGCCGCGTGGCGAGATGACGACGAAGCCATCTCGCTCAAGCGCGGCGATGGCGCTGCGCAACGGCGTGCGGCTGACGCCGAGGCGTTGCGCCAACTCTTCCTGCACGAGCTTCTGCCCGGCCGCGATCTCGCCGCCGAGGATCAGGTTGCGCAAGGCGTGATAGCCGTAGTCTTCCAGTGTTTGAGCACCTGACGCTGACATCGCTTTGCCCTCACCCTCCCAGACCAGCGATAGGGGACATCGTTGGCTGTATACAGTGGATACAGTGGATACAGTGGATACAGATTTGAGGTCAAGGGACATTTTGGAGCATCGTCGATGATTATCCCGCCGCGGCTGGCTGCCACTATGCATGCATTATAAAATGCGTCAATGCCATTGATTGGCTCAAGCTGTCTGGCACTGACATGGTCAAGACATGATATTTAGCCGAGGAACTAGCGCTCGCATGAGCTGTTCGAAAATCACTTGCAGCTGTTTGCAACTGCATCTACGTATACATTGTAAGGAAATTTTATGACCGCATCTCCAGCGCTATCGTCCACCGTTTCAGACCTGCGACCGATCGGGCACGGCTTGCGGCGCCCCGAAAGCGTCCTGACGCACAGTTCTGGCTTTCTGTTCTGCTCGGATTGGCAGGACGGGGGCGGCATTGCGGTGATCGATCCCCACGGCCGGGTGCAGCGGCTGCCAATCGCCGATGCCCAAGCGGGTCTTCGGCCTAATGGCATTGCTCTCGAGCCAGGCGGCTCTTTCATCCTGGCGCATCTGGGCGCCACCGATGGCGGAGCGTTCAGGCTGTTTCCCGACGGCTCTACCGAGGCCGTGCTGACGGAAGTCGATGGCGTGCCACTGCCGCCCAGCAATTTTCCCATTCGCGACATCGAGGGTCGCCTGTGGCTGACTGTCTCGACCCGAAAATCGCCCCGTGCCGAGGACTATCGCTCGGCGGCAGCGTCCGGCTTCATCGTGCTGGCCGATTCGGGCGGCGCCAGAATTGTCGCGGACGGCCTGGGCTACACCAATGAAATCGCCTTCTCGGCCAACGGCCGCCAACTCTTCGTCAATGAGACCTTTGCCCGGAGACTGACGCGCTTCGACGTGGGCACGGATGGCACTCTGAGCGGTCGCCTGGTGCTTTGGCAGTTCGGGCCCGGGGATTATCCCGATGGTCTGGTGCTCGACGACGGCGGCGGGTTATGGGTCACCAGCATCGTTTCCAACCGGGTCATTCGTATCGCGCCTGACGGCAGCAGCGCCGAACGCATGGTCGAAGATGCCGACCCCGCGCATCTCGAATGGACCGAAGCCGCCTATGCCCGAGACAGCATGGCCCGGCCCCATCTCGACCAGCAGCCCGCCGCGACACTGCGCAACATTTCTTCACTGGCCTTTGGCGGACACGACCTGCGGACGGCCTATCTGGGCTGCCTCTTGGGTGAGCAAGTGTTCGCCTTCAACGCCCCACATCGCGGACTGCGGCCGCTGCACTACGACTTCGATATTTCCCCTCTTCTGCAAGCGCTGGATTTCTGATGCCCGTCATTCCTTCATTCGACATAGCTGTTCTTCCTGGCGACGGTATCGGTACCGAAGTCATCCCGCCGTGCCTCGTGGTGCTGCAGGCCGCCATCGAGAAGGCCGGAGGCGGGTTCGACCTCCGCTTTATTGAACATGCGGCGGGCGCCGGCGAATATCAGCGCAGCGGCGTGGCCTTGCCTAAGGACACGATGGATGCCTGTCGCAGGGCCGACGCGATCCTCTTGGGCGCCATGGGGTGGCCCGAGGTGCGCTATCCCGATGGTACCGAGATCGCGCCCCAACTCGATCTGCGGACCGAGCTCGGCCTTTTCGCCGGCGTACGGCCGGCCCGGCTATTGCCCGGGATCAGTCCGGTCCTTGCCGATCCGCGTGCGGCAGCCCTCGACTTCGTGATCATCCGGGAAAGTATCGAGGGGCTGTTCGCGCTGCGCGACGAAGGGGTTGTGGTCGACGACGCGGAGGCGCGCGACACCATGGTCATCACGCGCCAGGTCTGCGAGCCCCTGTTCGACTTCTCGCTCGACTATACGCGCAGCCGGGCGCGGCGCGGTGGGCGCAACCAGCTCACCTGCGTCGACAAGGCCAATGTCTTTGCCAGCATGGCGTTCTTTCGCAAGATCTTCGACGAGCGGCACGCGCGCAAACCTGACGTCCACGCCAATCACGCCTATGTTGATGCCACCGCCCTCAACCTCGTGCGGCGGCCTTGGGACTTCGACGTGATCGTCACCGAAAACATGTTTGGCGACATCCTCTCCGACCTCGCCGCTGGACTGATCGGCGGCATGGGATTCGCTCCCTCCGCCGACATCGGCACCAACCATGCCGTGTTCCAGCCCTGCCATGGCTCGGCACCCGATATTGCCGGCAAGGGCATGGCCAATCCGACAGCGACTTTCCTCTCGGGCGCCATGATGCTCGACTGGCTGGGCGACCGGCACGATTGCGCGGCTGCCAACCGGGCGGCCGAAATCCTGCGCAGTGCGGTCGATGACGCCTATCGCGCCGGCATCCGGCCCTTCGAGGTGGGCGGAAGGCATGGCACCGAGGCGATCGCGATGGCGGTGGGCGATGCCATCGGCGCCACGACTATGGCGAGGTAGCCGTGCTCAAACTTTGCACCCTGGGCGCCGGCTATTTCAGCCAATTCCACTATCGGGCGTGGCAAAGGATCGACGCGGTGCAACTCGTTGGTGTATGCGACCAAAATGCAGAAGCGGCCGACCAGGTCGGGGCCCTATTTCCGACGGCCCGGCGCTACACCGATCTCGAGACCATGCTGGATCGCGAACAGCCGGACGTGCTGGACATCATCGTGCCGCCCCATGCCCATCTCGACGCCATCCGTGCTGCCACCGCCCGCGGCATCAACGTCATCTGCCAGAAGCCGTTTTGCGGGACGCTTGACCGGGCCCAGCGCGCAGCCGAGCTAGCCGAGCGCGCCGGCACGACCCTGATCGTGCACGAAAATTTCCGCTTCCAACCGTGGTATGGCAAACTGCGTGACCTGGTGCAGGGCGGTTCGCTGGGCGAAGTCTATGGGGCGACTTTTCGGCTCCGTCCCGGCGACGGGCAAGGGGCCGACGCCTATCTCGGGCGCCAGCCTTATTTTCGCGACATGCCGCGCTTCATGGTGCACGAGACCGGCATTCATTATGTTGATGTCTTCCGCTCTCTGTTCGGCGAGGTAGAAGCGGTCACCGCTCGCCTGCGTCGCATCAATCCGGTGATAGCAGGCGAGGATGCCGGCCTCGTCGTGCTCGAGATGGCGGGTGGGATGACGGCGACGCTCGATGCCAACCGGCTGTCCGATCACCCTGCCAGCAACCGAAGGCGCACCCTGGGCGAGATGCTGGTCGAGACCGAGGCTGGCGCCGTGTCGGTCAATGGCGATGGAGCAATCACTTTGCGCCGGCATGGGGAGAACGCGGCCGAAGCGATCGAATACGACTGGCAGGATGTGGATTTTGGCGGTGATTGCGTCTATCGCACGCAGGTTGCTGCAATTGCAGCGCTGCTGGGGCAAGCCAGGGCGGTCAATACTGCATCACAATACCTGGTCAACTTGCGCATCGAAGAGGCAATCTATGAGTCCCACGAGCAAGGTCGACGAATTGTCATCGATTAAGAGCGCCGCACCGGTCGACCGCTCCAACCAGTCCGATGTCGCCTATGGTGCGCTTCGGCGCCTGATCCTTGACGGGGCCCTGCCGGCGGGTGCGCAAATGCTCGAGCAGGAGGCCGCGGCCCGGCTCAACATGAGCCGGACGCCAGTGCGCGAAGCGATGGTGCGGCTGCGCCAGGAAGGCATGGTCGAAATCCGGCCGCGTCACGGCATGCGCGTCTTGCCCGTCTCGGCGCGGGACATGGCAGATATCTACGACGTGCTGACGGCGCTTGAAGGCATTGCCGCCGAGACCGTGGCTCGCAAGGGAATTGCAGCCCGCCCTCTCGCGGCGTTACGAGCCGCAGTCGCCGACATGGGCAAGGCGCTCGATGCGGGCGATCTGGTGCGCTGGGCTGAGGCCGACGAGCGCTTCCACTCGCAACTGGTGCAGTTAAGTGGTAATACCAGGCTCATCCAGATGGTGGGCCAACTGTGGGACCAGGCGCATCGTGCCCGCATGCTGACGCTGCAGTTGCGACCCACACCGACGAATTCAGTTATCGAGCATGCAGCTCTCGTTGACGCGATTGCGAGCGGCGATCCGCTCGAGGCGCGACGGATCCATGAGGATCACCGCCGCCGCGCCGGCAAGATGCTGGTCGAATTGCTGGAGCGGCTCGGCCTTACCCAGCTGTAAGGCAGAAGCGCCGAACATCCTTTCGCAGGATCATATCCTTGGTCTGGGAATCGAACGCAATGTAATGCGGCGAAGCCAGATGAGCGGAGAACGCGGCGTCGTCCTTGTAGACCTCATATAGAAACAGCCTGCCGGCATCCGCGCGGTCGATGCAGATATCGAACTGGTAGCATCCCGGCTCGTCGCGCAGGGAGGCTGCGGCATTCTCAGTCATCAGGCGCATAAAGTCCTCACGGTCACCGTCGATCAGCAGATCGACGGTGACGACCAGGCGCGCATCCTTGCCGTCAGGCACCGGTAATGTCCTTGAGGAGGCCAAAGAACGCCTTCTTGCGCGCGCTGTTGATGGTCCAGTCCACCGGCAGCGACTGGAAGCCGTCCTCGTAGCGTTCGCGGTTCATGCGATAGTCGAAATAGCCCCAGGAGACGTCTTCGCCGATCGCCGCGACGAAGTTGTTGTCGGGCTTGTCGAAGTCGAAATGGTCGTCCTCGTTGATCATGACGGGCATGGGCCGATAATAAGGCTGTGCTCGATTGGCGCGCACCATGACGCGGACGCTGTCGGGGTGGTGCGTTCCGTTGCCATGCAGCAGGAGGAAGTCGGCACTGGCCATGATCTTTTCGTTGACGGGCTTGGGATGCGCCAGGCTCGTCGACACCAGCAGCCGCCCGCTTGGCGTGTTGAACTTGCCGCTCGACCGCTCCTGCGCCAGTTTGATCAGCTCGTCGCCGCGCGCTGCCTCGATGTTGGGCTGGGCGAAGGGGAGATCGACCTCGTTGCCGATCTCGAGCAGGACATTGCGCGCGTCATGCGCCGCAAGCCAGTCGACCATGTTGGTCACCGCATTTCTCACGGCCTCTTCACTGGCGAAAATGCGCGTCTGCTTCCAGTAAAACAGCCCGAGAATGACAACCATGCCGAGCCGGTCGCATTCGGCGATGACTTGTTCAAGCCGACTGAGCCAAGGCTGTTTCAGGCTACCATCGGCATTGAAGCCTGTCAGGATCCAAGGCTGCACGACGCTGTAGCCCTGCGGACTGCCCGCCTGCATATTAATCCCTACTGCATCGAGACCATGGGCTCGGTAATCCTTGAGTGCGGCGAGAAACTCGCGATTGTTGCGTTCCGCCGTAAAATCCTCGCCATCGGGATACATCCAGACACCCCTCGTTGCAGGGTTCTCATCGTCCGACAGAGCCTGCACCATGCGCGAGTTGAACAGGTGACCTTCAATCGAGAGACCCTTCCACGAGCGGCCCTGATGCGTTGGTTTGCCGTTTATGCAAAATTTCGTTGTCTCGATCGACACCACAGTTTCAGTCAAATCCACCTCCCAAATTCAATGCATGCATTACAGAATACATTGAATTTTTGCAAGGCTGAATCTTGAGCCTTGTGCCTTGTGCCTTGTTGAGTGAGCTCTTCGGTTAGTTTGAGAAAAGTCAGCTTTTCCTCGAACACGATGGCACCGGTGCCGTTTCTCGGCTGTGACCAGCATAATTGCGAGACTTACTAGACTACGGCGATCGCACCCGCGGTAACGGTCGCAGGCTTTTTGAGTTGGACGTGTTCAGGCGCTGGCTGGAATGGCTTTCGACAGCATCGTAGAATGGCGGCTATCAAGCTTCTGAATCTGGCACCGGACTGTCCGCTCTCGGCCCCCAAACAGCCGATTAGCGAGCGGCCTCTTTCCAATATGCAACCGTTAACCTAAGCCTCCCGAGGACTGTTGCGGCTGATCAAACAGCCATTTACTGTCACAGCTGACCGTCACACCGACGAGTCCTGATTGTCCTTTTTATAAGACGGGACAGTGGCTTATGGCTGAAACGGGTGAGAATCCCTCTCTCTCCGCCACCGAATATTCCGTTTGCTGGCAATCACGCCGACCGATGCCGCCCCTCATCTCTAATGTGCGGAAGCTAGGCGTGCGACTGTGCAAAAGAGGTGAAAAGCGTCGCTTCATAGGAAGGCAACTCGGCTAAGAGTCGAGTAAGCCGCCTCCCCCTCGTTCCATGCATTGTCATAATCCCCACGCTCAGTGCGCGGCCGGCACGCGTGGCTTGGCCGAGCGCAACAGCAGGGCGCCGGCCGTGGCCGACAGGAGCGAGCCCAGCAGCACGCCGATCTTGACCTCGTCCTGCAACACCATCGAGTCGGGGAAGGCCAGCAGGCCGATAAACAGCGACATGGTAAAGCCGATACCGCACAACAGGGCCACGCCATAAAGCTGG
>JAQSXP010000042.1 GCA_029256605.1 Devosia sp.
CGCCCGGGCCGCAGCTAACGCATTGCATCTGGAAAAGCGCCCGCCACTACCCTAGTTAGGGAGCATGAGCGAGCCCCAAGCCTTCCAGGACATTGCCGAAAACCTTTCCTTTCTCGACGATTGGGAAGACCGGCTCAATTACGTAATTGAATTGGGCCAGGCCCTGCCCCCCATGCTCGATGCCGACAAGACGGCCGAGAACAAGGTCAAGGGCTGCACCTCCAATGTCTGGCTCGTCTCCGAAGTCGATCGCAGCGGTGGCGCACCCACACTCAATTTTCGCGGCCAATCGGACGCCATCATCACCAAGGGGCTCGTTGCCATTCTGGTGGCCCTCTATTCTGGCCGCCCCGCCGCCGAGATCGCGCAAACCGATGCCGTGGCCTGGTTCCAAAAGATCGGCCTCAGCGAGCATCTGGGCATGCAGCGCTCCAATGGCCTTGTCGCGATGGTCAACCGCATCCGCGCCGAAGGACAGGCGCTGAGCTAAGCGCCCGCCTCCTCGTCCCCGATCAGCGGCAGCCTTTCGCCCAGCCAGCCGCGCGACCGGGTCCGCTCGGGCCCGCTGGCAGTGCCAGACAATCCCCAGATCCGCGCCAACTGCTCAAGCCCGATCCGCAGCACCAGCTTGGCGCTGCGCCGCGGCCATTGCCGCTCGGTTTCGACGGTTTGAAGCCCCTTGCTGAAGCCGCACACATCCATCACCACGCCCCAGCAATCAGTCGGCATCGCCGCCGCGATCTGCCCCAGGCGCTTGCGGGCATCGGCCGCCGCGTCCGACATCTCCAGCGCCGCATTGACCCCGCCCCGGCCGCCCCCGACCCGCGCGGGGTCATAGGACATGGTCACCCGTGGGGTGAGCCGCGCCCGGTCGACCAGCCGCATCAGCCGGTCGGCCGCCAGCAAGTGATGGGGCTGCAGGAACGCTTCCCCGTCCTTTCCTGCCCCTAGACGCAGCAGCGGGCTGTCGGTGATTCTGGGAGCGCTGCCCATATCTGCCTCAGTGCGCATGATCGACCTCCCCGACGATCCCGACGATTCGCTGCTCGAGTTCGCTTACTTCATCGTCGAAACGCGGATCGTCGCGCAGATCCTCGATCAGCGCACACGCATAAGAGACTGTTGTCCTATCCCGCCCGAACACCGCCCCCACTTGCGTCAAGCTGCGTCCGAGGGTCACATGAGCCAGGTACATCGCCAATTGCCGGGCTCGTGCAGCGGCGAATCGGCAGCGTGACCGACTGGTGAGCACCTCGCCCGGCACGTTCCGCCGCCGGGCTACCAGGGCGATCACCTGCTCGCAGGCAGGGTCGGGCCGGCCGATGGCCCGTTGTGCTGTTTGCCCCGACATCTCGCAACCTCCGCATATTTAGGACTTTATTCCTAGATACTGCATCGGTAAAGCGGGGGCGGGGATAAGTTGGTCGTGGCATACTCCCCAAAGTCAAACGGCCGCTCCAGGAGCGGCCGTTTGAGGGGCAGATCATCGTCGCCGCCCAGAACCGCTCCAGAAGAGGGATGCGGGCGCGACAGTCGTGGACAGTTAACCTAAGTTACACAGCCTTGCGGCCGAGCCCGTTATCTTTGGCGAGCTTGGAGCGCGTAGCAGAATAGTTCGGCGCGACCATCGGGTAATCTGCAGGCAGACCCCACTTCTCGCGATATTCTTCCGGCGACATATTGTAGTGCGTACGCAAATGGCGCTTGAGCGACTTAAACTTCTTGCCATCTTCAAGGCAAATAATGTAATCGGGCGCAACTGACTTGCGAACCGATACAGCAGGCTTGAGTTCTTCAGGGGGAGGCGCAGGTACTTCGTTGCTCTGCAGCATACGCAGCGCACCGTGAACTTCGGAGATCAATTTGGTCAGATCTGTAGGGCTTACAGCATTATGACTGACATAAGCCGATACGATATCTGAACTGAGTTCGATAAGATCCGTCTCGTAGCCGCCTGCCGCTTCAGCGGTATCGTTCATTTGTTAACCTTTCTGTTATTGTTTTTGGGTGAGCCTAACTCACCGCCGTGACTGTTTACTTATGCGTCTTTGGGCGCAGGCGCAATGATACCTACCGCCTACCTGTTGCGACAATTTGGGCAGTCATATGGCCCGAAGACCAATTACTACCATACTACTCCGGGGGAGGCGTGACCTGTTGCCCGCTTTCGGCAGCAGGCTGGTAACTCACGCGCGCCAGCAGATGGGCTGCTACGGGCGTGGTCAGCAACAGAAACAAGATGCCAAGCAGCGCACGCAGCGCCACTGCCGCATCCTGGCTCACCAGGGCCACTGCCAGCAGCAACAAACCGCCACCCACCGCACCGGCCTTGGACGCAGCATGCATGCGCGTCAACAGATCGGGGAAACGCAACACCCCGACCGTTGCAAGAAGACTGAACAGCGCGCCCAGCAGCATCAACAGGGCGGCAAGGTACAGCGCAAGCTCAACAATCATCGCTCGCCCTCCCCTTGCATCACCGGCATCACCTTGGCCTTGCGGCGCGTCAGCAGATAGCGCGCCAGCGCGATGGTTGCAAGAAAACCAAGCAAACCCAGGGCGATAGCGATATCGAGATACAGCATCAGCCCGGTGCGGATGGCGATGATGCAGACGATGCCGAGCGCGACAACCGTCAGCAGGTCCAACGCCAGAACCCGGTCGGCCAGGCTGGGGCCGATGATGATACGCACCACTGACAACAGTAATGCCGCGGCCTGCAGCACCAGCGCCAAAGTCGTCGCGTGCCCCAGGAATTCGGTTGCCGGCATCATTGGAACACCTTGCGCACCCGCGCCTCAAAGCCTGACTTGATGTCGTCGATCACCGATTGCGGGTCGGAAACCGAGAGGGCATGCACATAAAGATGCTTGCGATCCTCGGACAGATCGATGCTCAACGTGCCCGGTGTCAGGGTAATGAGATTGGCCAGGAGGGTGATCTCGCCATCGCTTTTGACCGTGAGCGGCACGGCAACCACCGCCGGGCGCAACGCCGTCCTAAGGTCGGGCGTCACCACTAAAATAGCCACGCGAACAGCGCTGAGGCCAAGCTCATAAAGGAACAGCAATGCCAGCGAGACGATCCGCCGCAGGCGCTTGAGCGCACGTGGTGGTGCCACGCTGTCGCGCAAGAGGAACACCGCCCCAACGGCAATCAGCGCGCCGAACACGAGATTGGCGCCACTGAAATTGCCGGTAATGGCCAGCCACAGCAGCGCAAGGACGATCACCAGCAGTGGCAGCCTCATTGCCGTTCTCCCGCAAGTTCAACCGCCGCAATATAGCGTTCGGGATCGATCATGTCGGCCACCCCGATGCGCGCCGCCTCGAGCAGCGGATTGGGCCAGAGCCCGGCCACCACGATCATCAGCACGAGCGCCCCGCTCGCGCCAAAGGTCAGGAGACCCGCGTTGCGCGGCACGGCCACGAGCGGGGCCTCCTGATACTCGGAGCCCTCCCCTTCCCAGCCGCCGCGCCAGAACACATGCGCCCAGATTCGGGTGCCGGCAATCAGCGTCAGCACGGCATTACCCAGCAGCGCGAGCGTCAGCAGCAGCCGCCAGGGGTCGATCGTCGTCCCCATGCCGGCCGTCGAGGCCTGCAGCAGCAGCAATTTGGGCCAGAAACCCAGCAGCGGCGGCACGCCGGCAATGGCGAGCACCAGCAGCAGGAACAGGAGCGAAAGCGGGCTCGAGGCGGCATAAAGCCCGCCCATTTGCCTCGTATCAGCGTGGCCGGTGCGCTGCTCGATGATCCCGGCCACGAGATAAAGCGCGGTCAGGGTGAAAATGGCGTGGAGGATATACAGCCCGGCACCGGCGATCCCGTCAGGGGTCGGCATGGCGATGCCCGCGAGCACCGCCCCGATGCCCCCGATCAGCATGAAGCCGATGGCGCGACGCAGATTGGTTTCGGCAATGGCCCCGAGCGGGCCCAGCAAGAGGCTGCCGATGGCAGCTGCCGCCAGCAACGGCTGCAGCAGGCCATAGCTGCCGGGCAGCAGCACGATCATGGTGCGCAGCAGCGCAAAGACGCCCACCTTGGTCAGCAGGCCGCCCAGCAGCGCCGAAACTGCCGCTGGTGGCGCATGATAGGAGGCCGGCAACCAGTTGTTGACCGGGAAGGCCGCGCCCTTGATGGCAAAGGCCAGCATCAGCAGCGCCGCCACTGCCGTCATCGCCGCCGGGTTCGCACCTGGCGCCTTGCCGATGATGTCGGCCATGTTGAGCGTGCCGAGCAGGCCGTTCAGCAGCCCCAGCGCGAGCAGGAAAAAGCTCGCCGCCATGATGTTGAGAAAGCCGTATTTGACCGCCGCGTCCAGCTGCAGCGGCTTGCCCCCGAGCACGAGAAGGCCAAAGGAGGCGATCAGCATCACCTCGAACCAGACATAAAGATTGAACAGGTCACCGGTCAGAAACGAGCCGGTGACGCCACCCAGCAGCAGCAAGACCAGCGCATGAAAGCCATCCCGGGCGCCTTCTCCCGCCCGTTCCGCCTCGGCATAGATCAGCACGAGCAGCGTCACGATCGCGGCAGCCAATGCAAAGCCCGCGCCCATCAGATCGGCGGTGAAGCTGATGCCGAATGGCGGCAGCCAGCCGCCCATGGTCATGCTCACGGGCCCCCCTCGCAGGATCTGCCCGATCAAGGCGATCTCGCAGGCGATGATGCCGATCACCACGAGCATGGCCGCCAACGCAGGCGCGCCCTTGGCGCGGCGCAGCACCAGGAGGAACGCCGAGCCCATCAGCGCCAGCACGAGCGGCAGCACCACCAGCCATTCGCTGGTGGCGGTCATGCCGGTAATGAGAACTGCTTGCTCGTCCATCTCAGTAACTCAGCGGCGGCTGGGGCGCATCGGGCGGCTCGGCCAGGCGCATTGTATTGGTGTTGTCGGCATCGAGGGTCTGGTAGGCGCGAAAGGCCAGCACCAGCAAAAAGCTGAACATGGCAAAGCTGATGACGATGGCGGTCAGGATCAGCGCCTGCGGCAGGGGATTGGCGATTGGCCCGGCGGGGGTATAGAGCCCGGCCGGAACGATGGGCGCCACTTCGCGCGTTAGCCGGCCGGCGGTAAAGATCAAGAGGTTGATGCCATTGCCCAGGACGGTCAGGCCCAGCAACATGCGGATCACCGACTGCGACAGCAGCAGGTAAACGCCGCAGCCGACAAAGATGCTTACGAGGATCGCGAGAAAGAAATCCATCAGAGATCCTCCTCGCGCCCGGCTTCAAGCGCCAAGGCGATGGCCGAAACACTGCCAAAGACCACGAAATAAACGCCGATATCAAAGAACATCGGGGTGGAAAGCGCCACCGAGCTTTCCCCCAGATTGAGCTCATACCAGATGCCGGTCATGAAGGGCGAAGCGGTAAACAGCGAGAGTACGCCGGTCCCTGCGGCGAGCAGTACGCCGAAGCCGGCCAGCGCCAAGGGGTCCACCCGCATGGCGCGGCGCACCCGGTCGACGCCCGAAGCCATGCCATAGATGGCGATCGCAGAGGCCGCAATCAGCCCGCCGATAAAGCCGCCTCCCGGCTCGTTATGGCCGCGCAGGCAAATGAACACCGAAAACACCAGCATGATGGCGATCACCACCGGGGCGGTGGTGCGGAAGATGACCGTGTTCATGCCTCGCCCTCCAGGCCGTCGTCCCCGGGCTGGGGGGCGGGCCGCCGCGCATTGCTGCCGGCCTTGGCGGTGCCGCGGATCAGCGCCAGAATGGCAATGCCCGTCGCCATCAGCACCGAGATTTCGCCCAGCGTATCAAAGCCGCGATAATCCACGAGAATGACGTTGACGATGTTGTGCCCATGCGCGAGCGGCACGCTGGTGGCGGTGAAGAAATCGCTGAGCGTGGGATCGAGCGTGCCGGTCAGCACCAGCAACAAGGTCAGGCTCACGCCAACAGCGCAGGCCAGCGCCACCGCGCCATCGCGCAGCGCTTCCCCGAGTGGGCGATGATCGCGCTCATCGAGCCGCAGCCGCGTCATCACGAGGGTGAGGATCACGACCGAAAGCACTTCCACCATGAATTGGGTAAAGGCGAGGTCCGGCGCGCCGAACAGCAGATAAAGCAGCGCTACGGCCGTGCCCTGGATGCCCAGCGCCAGGATGGCGACCAGCCGACTGGGAGCAAGCAGCACCGCACCCAGCCCGGTCACCCCCAGCGCCAGCACCACCCATTCATGCAGATAGGGCATGGTCGGCTGCAGATTGGCGGGCCAGTTGCCCTGCGCCCATGAGCCGAGCACATCGAGACCCCCGAGGCCGATCACCGGCACCAGCAAGACCAGCGCCAGGCCGGCAAACACCACCAGCAGGTAAACCTCGAGCCGGCCATGATGGAAGAAGCGGGTTGCGGCAGCGGCAAAGCGGATCAGCCCGAACATGGCGTGATCAAACACCATGTCGGCCGTCCAGCCGATCGCCCGACCACCGCGCCGCAGCACGGTGCGGATGGTGGCGGCCTGCCAATACACGGCGACGCCCAAGCCCCAGGTCAGGACGGAGAGCCACACGATCGGGCTGCGCAGATCGATGGCGAGGCCCAGATGGCTCAGGGCTTGCTCACCCAGAATCGTGCTGGCCGCCGGCGCCACGATGTCATGGCCCAGCCAATCCACGGCGAAAGCGCCTAGGATGGCGGCGCCCCCGAGCAGGATCGGCCCGGCCAGCATGGCAATGGGGGCTTCATGGGGCGGCTTGGGCGTGGGCAGGAGCGGCCCGAGAAAGGGCTTGATCATCACCACCAACGCCACCCCGGCGAGCAGCGCATTGCCCAGGATCAGCACGAGAAGCACCAGCAGCGCATCGAGGCGCAGGGTGAACAGCGCCAGATACATTTCTTCCTTGCCAAAGAACCCCAGCGTCAGCGGCAGCCCGATCATGGAAAGGGCCGCCAGCGCCGCACCGATGAAGCTCACCGGCATCAAATCGGCGAGGCCCCCGAGCGCGGGCAGATTGCGGGTGCCGGTGCCATGGTCCACCGCACCTGCGACCATGAAGAGGCCCGCCTTGTAGCAGGCATGGGCGAGGAAATAGATCACCATGGCCGAGATCGCGGCCTCGTTGCCCACCCCGATCAGCAGCACGAGGAGCCCGAGCGAAGCAATGGTGGATTGGGCCAGCATCTGCTTGAGATCGGTTTGCCGCAGGGCGCCAAAAGCACCCCAAAGGAGGGTCAGGCCGCCAAAAACGATGAGGAGCAGGGTCCAGATCGGTGTACCGCCCAGCGTGGGCGACAGGCGCGCCAGCAGATAAACGCCGGCCTGCACCATGGTCGCCGAATGCAAGAATGCCGACACCGGCGTTGGCGCTTCCATGGCATTGGGCAGCCAGAAGTGGAACGGGAACTGCGCCGATTTGGTGAAGGCGGCCAGAAGGATACAGCCCAGGATTGCGCCATAGAGCCCGTGCCCGCGCAACTCGGTCTCGGCCAGCGCGCTCAGCTCCCAGCTCCCCGTGGCCTGCCAGAACAGCAGCACGCCCACAAGCAGGGCGAGCCCGCCGATATTGGTGATCACCAGCGCCTGGATGGCGGCGCGGCGCGCGGCCTGCCGACGATGGTCGAACCCGATCAGGAGGAACGAAGTGACCGAGGTCAGCTCCCAGAACGCAAACAGCGCCAGGGTGGAATCGGCCAGCACCACGCCCAGCATCGCCGACATGAACAGGAGAATAAAGGCGAGGAACCGCCCCTGATGCGGATGCCCATTGAGGTAAGCGCCGGAATACAGCACCACCAGCGTACCCACGGCAGCGATAGTGAGACTGAAGATGAGGCTCAGGCCATCGAGCGCAAAGGAAAGCCGCAAGCCCAGCGCCGGCACCCAGTCAAAGCCTTCGCGCAGCGGCAGGCCCGCAGCCACGGCTTCCAATCCGCCCAGCAGCAGCACGAACACGCCGGCCGGCACCAGCGCCAGCAGCCAGCCGGCAGCCCCACCCAGCCAGCGCACCAGCAGCGGCGCAACGAGTGCGGCCAGCGCGGGCGCGCCGACGGCCAGGTACAAGCTTGCCTGTGTCCAGAACTCCAAGTGTCCGTCCCAGTTGACTGCCGATTCCGGCGGTTGGTTTGGCGGGCGACCTTAAAGGATGAACTTGTCGGGACAAGTTAAAATCACGCCAGCGTGATTTTTGTCCCCTCCGAGTTGCTTTGCCGGTGCCCGCGCCTCTGGAAATCGCAGGCCCCTGCGCCTACCTTGCCCCTTATCTCCCTGCGGACGCGCGCGGCAGACTTGCCCGGGCGCCTGCCCCATCTGGAATTTTCATGCCCAAGCTTTCCCCACCTGTCGCCGCCCGCAAGCCCTTCTTCGCCACGCACCACAATGATCGGCGCGAGGACCCCTATCATTGGCTGCGCGCACCCAACTGGCAGGAAGTGATGCAGCAGCCCGAAACGCTGGATGGGGAAATCCGCGACTATCTCGAGGCCGAGAACAGTTTTTTCGAGGCCGAATTCGGCGGCCCCACCGCAGATCTGCAGGAGGCGATCTATCGCGAGATCCGCGGCCGCATCAAGGAAGACGACAGCGGCATCCCCTCCCCCGATGGCCCCTTCGCCTATAATTCGCGCATGCTCGAGGGCAAGCAATACCCCCAGATCGTGCGCACCCCGCGCGATGGCGGTCCCGAAACCGTGCTCCTCGACTGCAATATCGAGGCGGGCGATGGCTATTTCGGCTTTGCCGGGGCCGAGCACGACCC
>JAQSXP010000043.1 GCA_029256605.1 Devosia sp.
CAGCCCGAAGAGCGGCGCGACTGGACCTTTGCGCCTGATCTGGCCGGAGCGCTGCATCGCCTGCTGGCAATCACCCCGCCGGTGACGGGCGTCGTGCATTTGTGTTCCGGGCAAATCCTGTCCAATCTCGAATTGGCGCAGGCCATTGCCGACCTCCTGCCCGCTACCCGTTTGGTGGTGGAGCCCGAAACGGGCGCGGTGTCGCGCCGGCCCATGGGCAGTGACCGCCTCGATCTCGCTTCGCTCGGTCCCTGGACTGACCTTGCCACCGGCCTTGCCATGGCCCGCAACCGGGAGGCAGTCGCTTGAGCCCCTTGCGCATCATTCTCGTGGGCCTGGGGGCCCGGGCCCAGTTCTGGATGCGGGTGATCCGCTCCAATCCCGATTGCATCATTGTGGGGCTGGTGGACCCCTCCGAAGCCGCCCGGGCGCGCGCGCTCGAGCAATGGCCCGCTGCCGTGGCCGCGCCCGATGTGAGCCTCCTGTCCCAAATCGAGGCCGATGCCGTGCTGCTTGCCACCCCACCGGGCGGGCGCGAAGCGCAGATGGAAGCGGCCTGCTCGGCGGGTCTCGCCATCCTGGCAGAAAAGCCGCTGGCTGACAGCGTGGAACTGGCGGCGCGCTATGTGGAGATGGCCGAGGCGGACGATGTGCCGCTGATGGTGGGGCTCAATTTCCGCTTCCTGCCGGTGACGCAAAAGACGCTCGAACTCTTCGACACCACCGTCGGGGAACCCGAATTTGCCCGCTTCACCTATGAGCGCTGGCGCGATGGCTGGAAGCCCAATTTCAACAAATATCCCCTCACCATGGACCAACCCATGCTGTGGGAGCAGTCGATCCACCATTTCGACCTGATGC
The DNA here is from genome assembly GCA_029256605.1 of Devosia sp. Lineage (GTDB taxonomy): Bacteria > Pseudomonadota > Alphaproteobacteria > Rhizobiales > Devosiaceae > Devosia. Next base: position 862 of record JAQSXP010000043.1, read on the forward strand.
GCTATGTCTACCGCTCCGAGCCCGTTTCGGTGTTCGGCCACACCTTTAATCCCAGCTGGTCGATGTATCGCGACGACGCCAATGTGTCGGCGCTAATCACCTTTGCCAATGGGGTGACAGTCAACTACCAGGGGCTCTGGCAATCCAACTGGCAGACCCCCGGTTTTCAATGGCGGAGCGAATGCGCCCGGGGCGTTGTGGTCCAGAACGAGCAGTTCGGCCAGCTCAACTATGCCCTGCATGCCGATGCCGAACTCACCCCGGTGCCGCTGCCGCCCTATGAACAATGGATCAATGACGCGGAAGCCCTGCTGGCCGCGTTTGTCGCCGCCTTACGCGGCACGGCACCTCTGCTGTGCTCGGGACGCGACCACCTCAGTTCGCTTCGCATGGTTCAGGCCTGCATTCTTTCCAGCCAACAGAACCAGGCGATCAATCCGGCCGATCTCGAGACCGCAGCGAAGCGGGAGCCCGGCCATCACCACCTCGACCCATCCGCACTCCAGCAAAGGACGTCCCAATGACAACCATGAGATCCATGCTCATGGCCGGAACGGTGGCGCTCGTCGCGCCCCTGGCTCCTGCCTATGCCGCGCCGCCCGATGACACGCTCGTTGTCGGGATTTCCGCCGATGCGACCACGTTCGATCCGGCCGTGATCAGCAGCCGCGACAATTCCAACATTGCCAAGCACATCTTCGGGACGCTCTACGAGATCGACCCGGACGGCAATATCGTGCCGCAGATGGCGGAGTCCTATACCGAGGCCGAGGACGGGCTGAGCTACACCTATAAGCTCCAGCCCGGCCTGACCTGTGAGGACGGGGAAGCACTGACCGCCGAGGACGTGGCCTATTCGTTCAATCGCGCGGGCGATCCGGCCAATGCCTTTACCGGCAACACGCCCGGCTTTGTGTATTCCTCGATCGGCTTTAATGGCGCCGAGGCGGTGAGCGATCTTGAGGTCAAGATCAATCTGACCAAGAAGAACCCGGTCTCGTTCGGCCTCATTGCCGAAGTCTTCGTGCACTGCAAGGACAGCTACGAGGCGATGAGCCTGGAAGATGCTTCCTCCAAGCCGGTCGCCTCGGGGTCCTATCGCCTGGCCTCCTGGGACCGCGGCTCGCAGGTGGTGCTGGAAAAGCTCAAGGACCCCGGCACGTTCCAGAACATCATCTGGCGTATCATCCCCGAAGCCTCGACCCGTTCGGCCGAGCTTATCGCGGGCAATGTCGACGTCATCACCAATGTGGCGCCCGACCAGATCGATGCCGTGAACGCTTCGGGTACTGCCGAGGTCAAGGCCGTCCAGGGCACGCGCCGCATCTATGTGGGCTTCAACCAGAAGGACAGCTTCGCCAACGGCTCCCCCGGCGGGGAAGCCGTCCAGAAGACCGATGTGCGCGTGGCGCTGCAATATGCGGTGGATGTGGAAGCCATCTGCAGCCAGTTGCTGAACTTCGAATGCACCCGCGCCACGGGCCTCGTGAACCCGCCCAACGCCAATCCCAATCTCGAACCCTATGCCTATGATCCCGACAAGGCCGAGGAACTGCTCGACGCCGCCGGTTACCCGCGCGGCGAAGACGGCACCCGGTTCGAGATCACCTTCCAGGCGCCGCGCGGCCGTTACCTCAACGACGCCAACGTGGCCCTCGCCATTGGCCAGTATCTCGATGACATCGGGGTCAAGACCAATGTGGAGCTGATGGAATGGGCCTCGGTCTATGTGCCCCTGATCTCCAAGCACGACGTGGGCCCGCTGTTCCTGCTCGGCTCGGGCGGCGGCACCTGGAGTGCGCTTTATGACATGGCTGACCTCTCCACGGTTGATGCCGGCACCAACTACACCGAGTGGAAGAATCCCGACTGGTTCTCCGGCTGGGAAGAAATCGCGGCGGCCAAGACCCCCGAAGAGCAGCGCGTCGTCATCGATCGTATGCTCGAGGTCTTCTACAACGATCCGCCCTGGCTGATGCTCTACTTCCAGCCGGACTTCTATGGCGTGTCCAAGCGGGTGAGCTTCGAGCCTCGCCGCGACGAGAAGGTCTACCTGTTCGACGCCGCCCTGGCGGAGTGACCCATCCGGCACGTGGGGGATCTCCTCCCGCGTGCCAAGCAACCGGCGGGCACAAGCCGGGCCAAGAAACTGCAACGCGGGACGTCACAACAAGGGAATGACCATGAACACCTTGAATAGTCTGTTGCTGGCGGGCGCCGTCGCCCTGGCCGCCCCGTCTCTGTCCCATGCCGCGCCGCCCGACAACACGATCGTGGTGGGCCTCAGCGCGGATGCGGCGACCTTTGATCCGGCCCAGATCTCGAGCCGCGACAATTCCAACATCGCCAAGCACATCTTTGCCACCCTGTTCACGGTCAATTTCGAAGGGGAAGTCACCCCCTATCTCGTGGACGAGACCAGCGTCAGCGCGGACGGGCTGAGCTATACCTTCACGCTCAAGGACGGTCTGACCTGCGAGGATGGCGAGCCGCTGACTGCCGAAGACGTGGCCTATTCATTCAACCGGCCGGCCGACAAGTCCCTGGCCTTTACCGGCAATACGCCCGGCTTTGTGTATACGACCCTGGGCTTCAAATCCGCCGAGGCGGTGGACGATCTCAACGTCAAGATCAACCTGTCCGCCAAGACAACCCTGGCGCTGGGGATGATGTCCCAGGTCTATATCCACTGCAAGGATAGCTACGAGGCCATGACGCCCGAAGAGGCGGCCGACAAGCCGATCGGCTCGGGCTCCTATCGCCTCGCTTCATGGGATCGCGGCTCCCAGATCGTGCTCGAAAAGGTCAAGGATCCCGGCAATTTCGAGACGATCATCTGGCGCATCATTCCCGAAGCCTCCACCCGCACCGCCGAGCTGATCGCGGGCAATGTCGATATCATCACCAATGTGTCTCCCGACCAGGCGCCCGCCATCGACAGCTCGGGCAGCGCCGCCGTCGCCAAGGTCAATGGCACAAGGCGCATGCAGGTGGGCTTCAACCTCGGCAAGGGCGTCGAGGGCATGCCGGGGGCCAAGGAAATCCAGGACCCCAAGGTGCGTCATGCCCTGCAATATGCCGTGGATGTTCCGGGCATTTGCTCCCAGCTCCTGGGCACCGAATGCACGCGCATGACGAGCCTCGTCAATCCGCCCAACGACAATCCCGAACTCACCCCCATTCCCTATGATCCCGACAAGGCCGAGCAGCTGCTCGACGAGGCCGGCTATCCGCGCAATGCCGAAGGAGTGCGGTTCTCCATTCGCTTGCAGGGGCCGCGCGGCCGCTATCTCAACGATGCCAATGTGGTCCAGGCCATCGGGCAATATCTGAGCGATGTGGGGGTGCAGACCGAAGTCGAGCTGCTCGAATGGGCGACGGTTTATTCGCCCCTGCTGCGCACCAAGGAAATGGGGCCGCTGTTCTTTCTGGGGCAGGGCGGGGTGACCTGGAACCCGCTCTACGACATGAGCCTGTTCTCCACCCCCGATGGGGCCACCAATTACCAGAGCTGGACCGACCAGCGCTGGTTTGACGACTGGAAGCTGGCGGTCGATGCCGACACGGTCGAGGAGGCCCGCCCCGTCATCAACCGCATGCTCAAGCTCTTCCACGAGGAAGGACCCTGGTTGCTGCTCTACTTCCAGCCTGACTTCTACGGCGTTTCCAATCGCATCGAGTGGACACCGCGCCGCGATGAAGAAATCGATCTCTTCAACGCAACGCTGAAGTCCTAATCTTTCACTTTCGCGGGGCGCCGCCCGATTGTGGCGCCTCCTCCCTTCTCTCTGTTGTGGGCCTTCCGCCAGTGTGGACATTCATCATCAGGCGTTTGCTGCAAAGCGCCATCGTCATCATCGGGGTTACGCTCATCACCTTCACTGCGCTGCAGATGAGCGGGGATCCGACCTATCTTTATGTCAGCGAACGGGCGACCGACGAGGAGATCCAGCGCACGCGTGAAGCGCTGGGCTTCGACAAGCCGCTGCCCGAACAATACCTGACCTTTCTGGGCAATCTCGCCCAGGGTGATTTCGGCAACTCGCTGAGCTACAAGCGTCCCGCGCTCGATGCCGTGCTCGAAGCGCTGCCGGCAACGCTGGAACTGACGCTGTTTGCGATGTTCCTCGCCATTGTCGTGGCCATTCCCCTGGGCGTGGTGGCCTCGCTCAACCGCGGCTCGGCGGTGGATGGCTCGATCATGACGGTGGGCATGCTGGGCCAATCCATTCCCAGTTTTTGGCTCGGGATCATGATGATCATGTTCTTCGGGCTGCAGATGCGCATCCTGCCCATTTCGGGGCATGTGCCCTTTATCATGCCGCTGCTGTCGGGCGATTGGGCCCAGGCGTTCCGCAACCTGCCCCAGGCGCTCTATTACCTCATCATGCCCGGTTTCGCGGTGGCGTTCTATTCCATCTCGCGCAATGCGCGCCTCGTGCGCTCCTCCATGCTCGAAGTGCTGGGCCAGGATTTCGTGCGCACCGCTCGCGCCAAGGGCATCAGCGAGCGAGCCGTGGTGATCCGCCACGCCCTGCGCAATGCCTGGCTGCCGGTGGTGACCATGATCGGGCTCGAATTCGGCTTCCTGATCGGGGGCGTCGTTGTGGTGGAGATGGTGTTTTCCTGGCCCGGCATCGGCCGGCTGGTGTTCAACGCCATCAACCAGCGTGACATTCCTGTGGTGCAGGCCGCCGTCGTCATCCTGGCGCTGGTATTCATCGCCCTCAATCTCATCGTCGATCTGGTTTACGCCAAGATCGACCCCCGCGTGAAACTCTAGGAGGCCGGCATGGCAATCGAAGCTATCCCCGCGACCCCGGTCCAGGCCCGTCCGCTTTCGCATCGCCGGCGCGAGCTGCGCCGCGCCATGCGCTCCATGCTGCAGGCCAAATGGCCGGTGGTGGCGCTGCTGGTGCTGCTGCTCGTCGCCTTCGCCGCCATTTTCGGCCCCTGGATCTCCCCGCTCGATCCCAACCGGCAGGACATCATGATGCGCCTCGCCGATCCGCTGACCGAAGGTCGGCGCAATGCCTTTTTCCTGCTCGGCACCGACGGCCTGGGCCGGGACGTGCTGTCGCGCCTGCTTTACGGGGCGCGCATTTCGCTGCTCGTTGGCATCTGCGCGATTCTGGTGGGGGGCACGATCGGGGTGATCGCGGGCCTCCTCGCCGGCTATTTCGGTGGCTGGATCGACGACGTCATCATGCGTCTGGGCGATATCCAGCTCGCATTCCCCTTCATTCTCCTTGCCATCATGTTTCTTGTGATCCTGGGGCCGGGGGTGATGAACATCATCATCGTGCTGGGGGTGGGGCAGTGGGTCACCTATGCCCGCATCGTGCGCGCGCAAACCCTGTCGCTGCGCGAAAAGGAATATGTGGAAGCGGCGCGCGCTCTGGGGGATTCCACCTTCCTCATCATCTTCCGCACGATCTTGCCCAACATCATTGCGCCCCTCACCGTCATTGCCTCGTTCAACGTGGCCTCGGTGATCCTGTCGGAAGCTTCGCTCTCGTTCCTGGGGCTGGGCGTGCCGCCCAATGTGCCCACTTGGGGCGCCATGCTCGCCGACAGCCGCGACCAGCTGATGGCCAATAAATGGTGGCTGGCCTTCTTCCCGGGCATTGCGATCGTCCTGACCGTTCTGTCCTTCAACATCCTGGGCGACTGGCTGCGCGACTTCCTTGATCCGCGCCTCAAGACCATGGCCTGAGCCCTACCAACCCGCAAAAGAGCAAGAAACCCATGAAAGTTGGCATTGTTGGCGCAAGCTTTGCGCGCGCCGCCTATCTCCCGGCCCTGCGCCATGTGCCCGGCGCCGAGGTGATTGCCCTCGCGTCAGGCCGCCTCGACAGCGCCCGCTCGGCTGCTGCCGAGTTCGACATTCCCCATGCCTATGACGACTGGCAGGCCATGCTCGATGCCCATCGGCTGGACCTCGTGCTGATCGCCACGCCAACCGACCTGCATGCGCCCATCACGCTCGCGGCGCTCGAGCAGGGTGCGCATGTGCTCTGTGAAAAGCCCACCGCCATGGACGCGGCCGAGGCCGAGCAGATGCTCGAGCATGCCGAAGCGCTCGGGCGGCTGCACATGATCGACCATGAACTGCGCTTCAACCCCAACCGGGCCAAGGTCGCGAGCATGATCGCCGCGGGCGAGCTGGGCGAGATCCGGCACGTCAACATCGCCAATATCGGTGCATCCTGGGCCGATCCGGCCAGCCGCCCCAAAGGCGACTGGTGGAGCCTTGCTGAACATGGCGGGGGCCGGCTCGGCGCCAATGGTAGCCACCAGGTCGACATGCTGCGCTGGTGGCTGGGGCCGGTGGCTTCGGTCGTGGGGCAGGCGCTGACCGTGATCCCCGACCGGCGCGACAAGAAGACCGGGGAGCCCTGGACAGCCACTGCCGATGATCTGGCCTATTTCACCCTCGAGATGCAGAGCGGCGCGCTCGCCCAGGTGTTCATGAGCGGGGTGGCGGCCAACAATATCGGCAACCTCACGCAGGTATTCGGGTCCAAGGGCACTATCCTGCTCGACAATGACGATGAAAAATTGCTGTTCGCCAAGGCGGGCGGCAGCTTTGAGGACATCACCCAGCCCGATCCGAATGCCAATCTGCCCGGGCTCAACAAGGGCATCTGGAATGTGTCGGTCGTGGGGGCGCTGCGCGAGTTGAGCGGTGCCATCACCGAGGGGCGCAAGCTCAGGGCCGGCGCAACCTTTTTTGATGGGCTGGCCAATCAGCGCGTGCTCGACGCGGTCAAGCAATCCACCGCCAGCCGTGCCTGGGTCGACCTGCCGGCCGAGCGGCAATGAGCCGCCCGCTCGCGGGGCAGCGCGTCATCATCACCGGAGCCGGGTCAGGGCTGGGCGCGGCCATTGCCCGGCGCTTTGCTGCCGCCGGAGCGCGCCTGGCGCTGATGGATTATGACGCGGGGGCGCTTGGGGACACGGCGCGCGACTGCGGCGCGCGGGCGCTGCCCATCGAGGTCGATCTGGCCGATCGGGGCGCCACCAATGCCGCCATCGCGCGCATCTTCGGGCAGCTGGGGCGGATCGATACCCTGATCCACAACGCCGCCATTCTGCGACCCACCCCCTTTGCCGAGGAAAGCTTCGAGAGCTTTTTCCGCACCGTCAATGTGGGCCTGCAGGCCGGCTTTCAGCTCGCCCATGCGGTGTGGCCGGGCATGCGCGACGGGGGCGGTGGGGCGCTGGTCTTCGTGTCCTCGCGTTCAGGCATCGAGGGCTTTGCCGATGAAGCGGCCTATTGCGCGGCCAAGCATGCGCTCGAGGGGTTGAGCAAATCGGTGGCGCTTGAAGGCGCACCCCACGCCATCACCTCCCATACGGTGACGCCCGGCATGTATATGCGCACCCCCATGTCGGAGCGGAACTACAGCCCCGAGCTCAAGCAGCAATGGGTCGACCCTTCCCAACTGACCTCGGCTTTCGTGGCCTTGGCCGAAGGGCGGGCGCCGGTCCCTAGCGGGGAGCGGGTCAATGCCTGGACCTTGTCGCAACAGCTCGATGGCGCCGCAGCTTCCATGGGGGCGGTAGGCTGAAAGGCCGGCGGGCACTCCCCGCCCTCGCAAATCCCTCCTTCCATTGGCGTCTTTGCTGTTGGCAGCGGCGGGCCGCTGGCCTAGTCTCATTGGCATCACGGCCGCTTCAGCCCGCCAAGAGGCACGAGCTGGCCAGTGCAAGGGGGGACGTCGTGGCGATCAGAATCGCTGTCGGGCAATTCCACGAGCTCAGCCAGGAGCGCCTGCGCTTTGCCGCGCAGATCGGGGCCACCGGTATCCAGATGAACAACCCAACCCTTCCCGGCGAC